>JAQGMY010000299.1 GCA_028292105.1 Ramlibacter sp. | reverse complement strand
CGGCAATGGCGGCAACGGTGGCGGCACCGGTACAGGCGGAGGCGGCACGGGGACAGGCGGCGGCGGCACCGGCACCGGGGGTGGCGGGACCGGTACAGGGGGTGGCGGCACCGGTACAGGGGGCGGCGGCACGGGCACTGGCGGCGGCGGCACCGGAACCGGTGGCGGCGGCACGGGCACCGGCGGTACGGGCACGGGTGGAACCGGCACCGGCGGCACGGGTACAGGTACCGGCGGCACCGGCACTGGCGGCACCGGCACCGGTACGGGGGGCACCGGCACCGGCGGCACCGCCGGTACGGGCACCACTCCCAGCACCATTGGCACCGCTGGCGAAGGTGGCGGACCTGGCGCTGCGGGCACTGCCGGTACCGGAGGCACCGCGGGTGTAGCGGCGCTGCCGGCGGCACCCACGACTGCCGCCGCACCGGCCGCGACGCCGGGGGCGATGGGCCTGCTCGGAAGCGGAGCGCCCGCCACGGGAGCCGCCACCGCCGGGGCTTCGCCGGCCGGAACTGCGGCAGCCACCGCAGCCGCGAACAGCGGCACCAGCGCGATGTCCGGGCCGGCGGTCCGCCGCGCACCGAAAGCGGATCGCAATTAAAGCGAAAGGGCGGGCGGGGGCCTGCGGTCCCTGCCCGCATTCCCGCTGGACCGGCGGCCTTTCACGAACCGTCGAGTCGGGAAAACCATATCCCCCTCTCCTTCTCCCGTGGGCATACTGATTCGTACGCATGCTGAAGATCAGAGTGCGGACAAGGAGAGTCATGGAGCCCGAACGCAAACCCCTGATCCTGGGCATAGGCGGCGCAGCGCGCACCAATTCGTCTTCCGAGAAAGCCTTGCGCATCAGCCTGGAAGCCGCGGAAGCCTGCGGCGTCGACGTCGCCATGGTCACCGGCGCCAGCCTCGACCTGCCGATGTACGCCCCGCACCTCGCGGTGAAATGCGAAGCCCAGGCGCAGCACCTGGTCGACCTGTTTCGCCGCTGCGACGGCGTGATCATCTCTTCGCCCTCGTACCACGGCAGCGTGTCCGGCCTGATCAAGAACGCCCTCGACTACACCGAAGAACTCGCCAAGGACGCGCGCGTCTACCTCGATGGCTGCCCGGTCGGCGTGATCGGTTGCGGCGCCGGCTGGCAAGGCGCCAACCAGGTGGTGTCCGCCTTGCGCGGCATCGCCCACGCGCTGCGCGGCTGGCCCACACCGATGGCCGCGGCGCTCAACACCTCGCAGCCGGTGTTCGACGAGCACGGCCTGTGCATCGACCGCGCCGCGCTGTTCCAACTGCACACGGTGGGCCGCCAGGTCGCCGAGTTCGCCTTGATGAAGGCTCGCGCGTGCGAGCCCTGCGGCGTCTGAGCGATGGCCGGCTTGCTGACCTCAATTGCCTTTGTCGTCCACGGGCCCAGGGCGGTCCACCAGCTTGCGCAGCGTGGCCAGGAACTGGGCGCGCTCGTGCGCTTCGAGCGGCTCCATCAGCCAGTTCTGCACGTCCACCACGACCGGGCTCGCCTGCGCCATCAGCGCGCTGCCTTCTTCGGTGATGAACACCGTGCGCACGCGCCGGTCCTGCAGCGAAGGCTTGCGCGTGATCAGTCCGCGCGCTTCCAGCCGGTCGATGACGCCGGCGACGGTGGATGTGTCCAGCGCCATGTCGCGCGCCAGCGTGCTCTGGTCCAGCCCCGGCCTGGCCTGGGCCGTCTTCAGCGCCGCCCACTGCAGCGGAGTCACGCCGAAGTCCTCGGTCTGGGCGGTGTAGCGCGCCACCAGGATCTGCTGCAAGCGGCGAATCAGGTATCCCGGAAACTGCTCGATCGGGCTGTCGGGACGAAGGTCGGGATCCATGGCATGGGGATTCTAGGTCGTGAATTGAACAAGACAGGAGACAAGCGTGTTCACTGAATCAACGATGACGGTCGACGGCTGCAACATCCGTTTCCGTCGCGGCGGCAAGGGCCCGCCGCTGCTGTTCCTGCATGGCGCCGGCGGCGTCCCGAAGATCCTGCCCTTCCTCGAGATGCTGGCGCAAAAGTACGACGTGCTGGTGCCCGAGCATCCCGGCTTCGGCCTGTCGGACGAGCCCGAGTGGCTGGACAACATCCAGGACCTCGCCTACTTCTATCTCGACGTGCTGGACCAGTTGAAGCTGCCGAAGGTGGTGGTGGTCGGCAGCTCGCTCGGTGGCTGGCTGGCGATGGAGATGGCGATCCGCGAGCCGGCGCGCTTCGAGGCCATGGTGCTGATCGGCAGCGCCGGCATCCGCATCCCCGAGGCGCAGCCGGGCGACATCTTCCTGTGGAATCCGGAGACGGCGGCGCGCAACACCTTCGTCGACCCGGCGTTCGTCGAGTTCGCGCTGGCCAACCCGCCGGACGTCGACACCGGCCTGAAGAACAAGCACACGGTCGCCAAGCTGGCCTGGGAGCCGCGGCTGCACAACCCGATGCTGGCCAAGTGGCTGCACCGCCTGAAGATGCCGGTGCTGCTGGCCTGGGGCGACCAGGACAGGATCATGCCGCTGCCGTACGCGCATGCCTTGCACAAGCTGCTGCCGCGCGCGCAGGTGCAGGTGTTCTCCAACTGCGGCCACCTGCCGCAGACCGAGCAGCCGGAAAAGTTCGTCCAGAGTGCCGTGGAATTCCTGCAGGGAGCAGCGAAATGAAAGTCATCCTTTTCCACCTGATGTCGTATTCGGACCTCGACTTCGAAGCGACCAAGGGGTACGAGACGGTGTGGGTGAACCTGCCCAACAAGTACTTCGACCCGGTGAAGATGAACGTCCTGTACAACCGGTACATCGACGAACTGATCTCGGCCGAGCCGCTCGGCTTCGACGGCGTCGCGGTCAACGAGCACCACCAGACCGCCTACGGCCTGATGCCGTCGCCGACGGTGATCGCCTCGATCCTCGCGCGTGCCACCAAGCGCGTGAAGATCGCGATCCTCGGCAACGCCCTGCCCCTGCGCTCGCACCCGATGACGATCGCCGAGGAGCACGCGATGATCGACGTGATCTCCGGCGGCCGCCTGATCAGCGGCTTCGTGCGCGGCATCGGCGCGGAGTACCACACCTTCGGGCTCAACCCGACGATCTCGCACGACCGCTTCCACGAAGCGCACGACCTGATCGTGCAGGCGTGGACCCGGCCCGGTCCGTTCGCCTTCACCGGCAAGCACTACAACCTGGAGTACGTGAACCTGTGGCCCAAGCCGCTGCAGCAGCCGCACCCGCCGATCTGGGTGCCCTCGCAAGGCAGCAAGGAAACCATCGACTGGGCCGCGGCCCCCGAGCATCGCTACACCTACCTGCAGACGTTCAGCCCGGGGAAGGTGGTGGAGCGCTATCTCAAGTCCTACCGCGACACCGCGGCGGCCTTCGGCTACGAAGCGCAGGACAGCCAGCTCGGCTGGGCGGTGCCGGTGTACGTTGCCGACACTGACGAACAGGCCCGGCGCGAAGCCAAGGAGCCGTTCGAGCTGTTCCGCAACCGCCTGCTGAAGATGCCGTTCGAGATGCTGCTGCCGCCCGGCTACAGTTCGCGCAACTCGCTCAAGGGCATGATGGCGGCCAAGGCGGCGCTGACGCAGGACATGACGATCGACTTCGCGATCGAAAACGGCATGATCATCTGCGGCAGCCCCGACACCGTGCGCGAGAAGATCACGGACTACTGGAAGACCATGCGCTTCGGCAACCTGCTCACCATGATGCACTTCGGCACGCTGTCGGCGGAGCTGACGAAACGCAGCATGGAGCTGTTCGCGCAGAAGGTGCTGCCGGCGGTGCAGGCCCTGAGTTCGGAAACCAAGCCCGTCGCGGCCTGAGGAGAAGCAAGCGATGCTGGCCGGTCAACTCGTCAACGGCATCGTCAGTGGGGCGATGTATGCGCTGGTGGCCATCGGCTTCTCGCTGGTCATCGGCGTGCTCGACAAGCTGAACTTCGCCCATCCAGAGGTGCTGATGTTCGGCGGCTTCGTCGGCCTCTTGACGGTGACCGGCCTGCCGTTCGTGTGGGTCTTCCCGGCGGCATTCATCGCCGGCGGCCTGCTGGGCGTGCTGACCGAGTTCCTGGCGTTCCGCCGCTTCCAGAGCGCCGATGCCAAGATCACCGCGGCACTGGCCTCGGTGGCGCTCGGCCTGATCATGACGGACCTGGTGCAGAAGGTCTGGGGCACCGAGGCGGTGACGCTGCAGGTGCCGGCCGGCTGGCTGTCGCAGGGCTTCGCCATCGGTGACGTGCGCTTCGTCAACCTGCAGTTCGTGATCCTCGGCGTGGCCTTGCTGCTGATGGCAGGGCTGCACCTGCTGCTTGGCAAGGCGCGCATCGGCCGACAGATCCGGGCGGTGGCGGAGTCCAGCCAGTCCGCTTCGCTGCTGGGCATCGACGTCAAACGCGTGACGCAGGCGGTGTTCTTCATCTCGTCGGCATTGGCCGCCGAGGCCGGCTTGCTGCTGGCGCTGCGCAGCGGCGCGGCCAGTTCGGACATCGGCCTGACCTTCGGCCTCAAGGCGCTGGCGATCATGGCGATCGGCGGGCTCGGTGACCTGCGCGGCGCCCTGGTCGGCGGCTTGCTGATCGGCGTGCTGGAAGCGCTGATGTACCAGATGGGCCTGGGCCGGCTGGTGGAGATCACGGTCTGGGTGGCGATGATCGCGGTCCTCATGTTCCGCCCCGCCGGCCTGTTCGGCAGCGGGCTGCATGGCCGGGAGCAGCGCGCATGATCAGCGACTACCTGTTCTTCACCGGCATCAACATCCTGCTGGCGTGGAGCGTCTACGCGGT
>JAQGMY010000275.1 GCA_028292105.1 Ramlibacter sp. | reverse complement strand
CGCAGGTTGGGGTCCTGGTCGATCAGCTCGTTCTTCTCCATCACGCCGTCGATCCAGCGCGAGACCGTCATGCCCGGCTTGGTCATCATCGCCTGGCTGGTGAAGCGGCCCTTGAGCCAGTCGTAGTCGAGGCCCCAGGCCGTGGCGAAGTGCTTCCAGGCGCCGTCCGCGACGCCGTAGTAGCCGGGCAGCGAGTCGGGGTTGGGGCCGATGTCGGTGGCGCCCTGCACGTTGTCGTGGCCGCGGAAGATGTTGGCGCCGCCACCGGCGATGCCGATGTTGCCCAGCGCCAGCTGCACGATGCAGGTGGCGCGGACCATGGCGTTGCCGATGCTGTGCTGGGTCTGGCCCATGCACCACACGATGGTGGACGGGCGGTTCATGGCCAGCGTCTGCGCCGCCTTGAACACTTCCGCCTCGGGCACGCCACAGGCTTCCTCCACCTTGTCCGGCGTCCACTTGGCCAGCACTTCCTCGCGCACCTTGTCCATGCCGTAGACACGGTCGTTGATGTACTTCTTGTCTTCCCAGCCGTTCTTGAAGATGTGGTGCAGCATGCCGAACAGGAACGGGATGTCCGAGCCGGAGCGGATGCGCACGTACTGGTCCGCCTTGGCCGCGGTGCGGGTGAAGCGCGGATCGACCACGATCATCTTGGTGCCGCCCTCCTTGGCATGCAGCATGTGCAGCATGGACACCGGGTGCGCCTCGGCGGCGTTCGACCCGATGTACAGCGCAGCCTTGCTGTTCTGCATGTCGTTGTAGGAGTTGGTCATCGCGCCATAGCCCCACGTGTTCGCGACGCCGGCGACCGTGGTGGAGTGGCAGATGCGCGCCTGGTGGTCGCAGTTGTTGCTGCCCCAGAGGCTGACGAACTTGCGCATCAGGTACGCCTGTTCGTTGGAGTGCTTGGACGATCCGACCCAGAACACCGACTCGGGCCCGCTCGCCTTGCGCAGGTCCTGCAGCCGCGCGGTGATCTCGGCCAGCGCCGTGTCCCAGCTGATGCGCTCGTACTTGCCGTTCACCAGCTTCATCGGGTAGCGCAGGCGGAACTCGCCGTGGCCGTGCTCGCGCAGCGCCGCGCCCTTGGCGCAATGGGCGCCCAGGTTGATGGGCGAGTCGAACACCGGCTCCTGCCGCACCCAGACGCCGTTCTCCACCACGGCGTCGACGGCGCAACCCACGGAGCAGTGCGTGCAGACGGTGCGCTTGACCTCGATGCGGCCCTCGCCGATGGCCGCGCCCTTGTTGTCGGCCGCCCTGGCCTTCTTCACCAGCATCAGCTGGGTTGCGGCGATGCCGACGCCTACACCCAGGCCGGAGCGGCGCAGGAAGGCGCGCCGGTCCATCGTGGGCAGGGCCGCGGACAGGCCGCGCTGCAGGCTGTGGACGAAAGGTGAACGCGCATCGGCCGCGGCCGGGCCCGACTTCTTGGTCAGCAACATGGATACCTCCCGCTCAGACGAGCGTGGTCTTGTAGTAGCGTTTGACGTGCTCCGACAGGTGGTACCCGCCGCCGTTTTCGGGCGGGGGGACGACGGCGTCGGCCACGGGAACAACGTCAGGCTGCAGCAAGGGCTGCGTAACGACAGCGGCGGTCGCAGCACCGGCGACTGCTGCTCCCAACATGAAGCCCCGGCGGGAGGGCTTGGTCTGGCCTTCGGACATGATCGTCTCCTGAAGCTCTTGTGAACTACTGTTGCTACTGTAGTAGAGCAATACACGCGCGTCCATGGCGGATGCGCCAAAAAGGGGCGCGAAGCCTCAGGGAAAACGCGGGGTCGACAGGGCCGCGACAGGAACCGTCGCAGTTTGCGACACGACCTAGGGAAAATGCCTGGGCCTTAAGGCCGCACTTCGCGGTCGAGCGTCGTCAGAGCATGTCGAAGCCTTGGGCTTCGACATTCAGGAAGGCACGGGTGAATTCGCCGAGTGCGGCGTAGAAATGCGCCTTCGGGTGGGCCGTGATCGCATCGGCCATGGCGGAGGCCCAAGGCTGCAGGTGCTCGGCGAAGAACTCGCTCTGGCGCGCCAGGTTCGCCACGGCGACGTCGTCACCGGCGATCAGGTAGCGCATCACTTCGCACAGGTACGCGATGTGATCCTCGGTCTCGGACATCGCTTCGGCGCGGTCGAGGCCCAGCTGCGCGAGCGCCGTGCGCAGGCGCGCCACCGGCTTCTCGTTCAGGTAACCCGTGAGGTAGTGCGAGCCGAACAGGTAGACCTCCGGCTTGCCCATGCCGCCGAACAGGGCGTCGTATTCCTGTGCGATCGCCTGGTCGCTCATGGCGCGGCTCACGCCCACCAGTTGCCGCCAGGGCTCTTCGAGCAAGGCGCCCGGCGCCGGCGCCTCCGTCACTGCAATGCGCAGCAACGCGAGCAGTTCGGGCGCCGGCGGCGCGTAGTAAAGCTGCGCCAGCAGGCCATAGACTTCGGCGCGCGCGGTTTCCTCGTCCAGCGCGGAGCTGGTGGGCGGCAGTTGCCTCATAGATCGGTGATGCGCGCCTCGTTCTGCGCCGAGTAGATGTCGATCACCCGGCAGTCGCCGCACATCTTGAGGCGCTCCAGAGCGGCGCCCTGGAACATCGAGTGCCCCGCCAGCTTGCCCAACATGACCTCGATCCCCTTCAGCGTGCCGAAGGGCTTGGCGCAGCGGATGCAGGCATACGGCTTGGCCTCGTTGAGCACGCGCGGCTGCTTGCGCTCGGGCGTCAGCAGCAGCCGCGGCTGCAGGGCGATGGCATCTTCCGGGCAGGTCTTGACGCACAGGCCGCACTGCACGCAGTTCTTTTCGACGATGCGCAATTGCGGCATCAGCTGGTTGTCCTGCAGGGCGCTGGCCGGGCAGGCGCCCACGCAACTGAGGCACAAGGTGCACTTGTCCTTGTCCACCGTGATGCCGCCGAAGGGCGCGCCCGCTTCCAGGGCGATCGCCTCCGGCTTTTGCGGCGCCTGCTCCAGCAGGTGGTCGAGCGCGAGTTCGAGGGTCGTGCGCTTCTCGCCGGACACGGCGAAACGCGCGCGTGCCTTCGGCGTGCCGCCGCGGCGACGCGCCAGCAACTGCAGCTGGGTGTCGAGGCCGGCGGCGTCGGTTCCGCGCAGCAGGCTGAAATGCGTGCCCTCGTAGCCAAGGCCTTCCAGGATGGCTTGCGCCACCTGCATCTGGGCCTGCAGGGCGACCAGGTACTGCGGCGCTTCTTCGCTGGTGGTGAGCAGCGCGACGTGGCACGCGCCCTGCGCCACGGCCGTCAGCCAGAGGTCGATGCCGGTGCTCGCCACATGCCACACCGGCAGCGGGATCACGTTGGCGGGAACGCCTTGCAGCTTGCCGGTGCGCGCAGCGCGGCCCACGGCCTCCACCAGTTGCTGGCCGGCCTCCTGGCTGTGGAGCATCAGCACGGCCGCGGAGCCACCGGCCTTCTCGTAGGTGGTGAGCAGCGTCTTGATGTGGCTGCCCTGCTCGGCCGCCCGCGGATAGGCATAGGTCAGTGCGCCCGTCGGGCACACCGTGGTGCAGGCGCCGCAACCCACGCACAGGTTCGGATTGACCTTGATCTGCTGGCGCGACTTCTCGCTGGAGATCGCTTCTGCCGAACAGACCTCGATGCAGGCGTTGCAGCCGACCTGTTCGTTGCGGCTGTGGGCGCACAGCTTCTGCTTGTACGCAAAGAACCTGGGCTTCTCGAATTCGCCGACCAGCTCGCGCAGCTTGATCACCACATCCAGCGCCCGTGGACTGCTCTCCTGCCCCGGAGGCAGGTGGAAGTAGCCCTGAGGCGGCGCATGCTGGGTGAAGCCTGGCTGCAGGCGCAGGTCGAGCACCAGGTCATATGTTTCGGTGTGCGCCACGGGTTCCCGGGCGAAGTCGATCGCGCCGGCGACGCCGCACGCCTTCACGCAGTCGCGGTGGCTGGTGCAGGCCAGCGCGTTGACCTGGTAGTCGAGGCCGATCGCGCCTTCCGGGCAGGCCGCCACGCAGGCATTGCAGCGGGTGCACAGGTCGAGGTCGATCGCGTTGTCCTGCGACCATTTCAGTTCGAAGGCGCCGAGCCAGCCGGTCAGGCTGTCGATGCGGCCGCCGACCACCGGGTATCTGCGTTCCTGGGCGCCGTTGCCGCCGCGCGAGAAGATGGTGATGTCCAGCGCGTCGCCGGCGAGGGCGGCAAAACGCTCGGCCTGCTCCAGCGGGCCGACGATCAGCAGCCGTCCGGCGCTCTTGTAGGTGACGGTGGCCACCGGCTCCGCCTCCGGCAGCTTGGCGGCGGCCAGCAGCGCCGCCAGCTTGGGCATGGCGCTCTTCGCGTCACGGCTCCAGCCGCCGGTCTCGCGGATGTTGACGAAGCGGATCGGCGAGACCGCCCCTTCGGTTTGCGCGCCGAGTTCGCCGAACAGGCGCTTTTCCTGGGTGCAGGCCACCACCACGTCCGCGCCGGTTTTCACGGCCTGCTGGAACGCCCCGGCTTCGCGCCGGCACAGCGTCGAGTGCAGGGTCAGGTCTTCATCCAGCGCCCGCCCCAGGGACTTGGCGTCCAGGGGCATCGTCTTGTTGCAGTCGCAGATCAGGGTCGGCATGGTGTTCGGCCAGCGGTAATGCTTGCTCGGTCCGTGCTTCGGACTGTGCCACGGTTTCGTCCGGGGGCCCATCGGCAGCTTCCCCCGCGGCCGGCTCGATGCGCTCTTCCTTCTCTTCTTCGTCGTCGAAAAGGTTCAGGAATTTCGCGCTGGCGAGCTGGCGCAACATCTCCGGCGGGATCGGGTCGGGCTTGCCGTAGTCGCCGATGTAGATGTCCAGCCCGTCCATGACGTTGAAATGGGGATCGGCAAACAGCTTCTTCATGGCCGCGTTCTTCACCTCGGGCGCGACATCCGGCTGGATGAAGCGGGTGAAGTCGGACTCGGGCGTGAGCGCCTGGGCATCGGCGAGGCTGGGCGGCGGTGGCGCTGGCGGCTGTTCACTCGCTTCCCCTGCGGGAGAGGTCGGGGGCGAGGGCACGACGGCCTTTGCCTCGACGACCGCCTCGGGCTCCCTGGGCACCTCCTCGCCCTTGCGCACCGCCTCCTTGCGCCTGGCCCAGCGCCCCAGGAAACCGTCACTCATGGCCCGTCCCTCCGCCACGCTTCTTTTCGGTGCTGACCGATGCTGGCTGGCCAAAGCGGTCCTGCAGGGGGCGGAAGCTTTCCGGGCGCTTGCGCTTCTTCGGCTCCGGCACGTAATGCTCCTCGGCAAAGGCGCGCATCCAGTCGACGATGTGCACGGGGGCGGGCACCTGTTCCACCGTTTCCTGGGCGTCCAGCCAGCGGCCGGCGTCGTGGTAGCTCAGCGTCACGATCAGCGGGCGCGGGATCGCCTCCTCGGCCAGGTTTGCCTCCTCGTCCATGCGCCAGAGCACGAACCAGCACGGCGCCGGCGACTCGAGGTTCAGGAAATAGCCTTCGGCGTCGTCGCGGAACAGCTCCACGCGGAAGTTGGGGTGCAGCCACCGTTCGCCGTCCTCGCCCTGGTACAGGCGCCGCGGCTCCGTGCCGAACGATTCCTCGTGCGGCACGACTTCCGCCAGCTCCCAGCGCCATGCCTGCCACTTGCTGGCCGTGGGTACCTTGCGCAGGACCACGGCCACGTCGATGAACGGGCGGGATGTCATGGGCAGCGGTGCCGCCAGAGTGTTGCGCGGAGCATGAGGACATTGTGCAACACAGCGCGCGGCGCAACCGTTGGGCCTGTCCGCCTACACCAGGACCTTCGGCCGGGCCGCAAAGTCGAGCTGTCACCAGGAATCACCTTGAACACATTCGTCATGCCGGCCTCCCTGGCCCGCGCCGCCACCAGTTCCGCCGGGCTCGCCCTGCTGATCGTCAGCGCCGTCTTCGGCGCCGCCGCGGCAGTGGACGCCCTGTGGCCGGACGCGCAGGCGCCGGCCGCGGAACCCGTGGCCGTCTACGGGGCGGCCCAGGGTGCGCGTGACCTCGCCCGGCTGCGCTGCGAATCCTGTGGGGTGATCTCGGCCATCCGGCCGTTCCCGGCAGCCGCCGGCGCGCCGGCAGGCGTGGAGTTCGCCGTGCGCCTGGCCGACGGCAGCGTGCGCCTCACCACCAGCCGGTCACAGGACTCGTGGCTGGTGGGCGACCGCATGCGGGTGATGGGCGGCAGCGCCGGCCGCGCCGACCGCGCCGCGCCCTGATCCCGAGCCTCAGGTGTTCTTGGACACCGTGATGGTCGGGAACTTCGCCGAGAAGTCCTTGGCCTGGGCCGCGATCTTGATGGCGATCTTGCGCGCGATGGCCTTGTAGATGGTCGCGGGGCCGCCGTCCGGGTCGGCCACCACCGTCGGCTTGCCGCTGTCGGCCTGCAGGCGGATCTGGATGTCCAGCGGCAGGCCGCCCAGGTACTCGATGCCCTTTTCCTGGGCATAACGCTGGCCGCCGCCCTCGCCGAAGATGTGTTCGGCATGGCCGCAGTTGCTGCAGATGTGCACCGCCATGTTCTCCACGACGCCGAGGATGGGCACACCCACCTTCTCGAACATGGTCACCGCCTTGCGGGCGTCGATCAGGGCGATGTCCTGCGGCGTGGTGACGATCACGGCGCCGGTCATGGGCACCCGCTGCGACAGGGTCAGCTGGATGTCGCCGGTGCCCGGAGGCATGTCGACGATCAGGTAATCGAGGTCGCCCCAGTTGGTCTGGCGCAGCAGCTGCTCCAGCGCCTGCGTGGCCATCGGGCCGCGCCAGATCATCGCCTCGTCCTGGTTCACCAGGAAGCCGATCGACATCACCTGGATGCCGTGGTTCTCCAGCGGCTCCATGGTCTTGCCGTCGTCGCTCTCGGGACGGGCGTCTATGCCCAGCATCATGGGCTGGCTGGGGCCGTAGATGTCGGCATCCAGCACGCCGACCCTGGCGCCCTCGGCGGCGAGGGCCAGGGCCAGGTTGGCGGCGGTCGTGCTCTTGCCGACACCGCCCTTGCCGGACGCGACGGCGATGATGTTCTTGACGTTCGGCATCAGCTGCACACCGCGCTGCACCGCATGCGCCGCCACCTTGGTGCTGATGTTCACCGAAACGTTGTCGACGCCGGGGACCGACTTGGCGGCCGCGACCAGGGCCTTGCGCAGCGCCGGCACCTGGCTCCTGGCGGGGTACCCCAGTTCGACATCGAAGGAGACGTCGCCGCCCTCGACGTGCACGTTCTTCAGCGCCTTGGTACTGACGAAATCCTTGCCCGTGTTCGGGTCCGTGACGCCCGCCAATGCGGCGAGCAGCTGTTCCTGGGTGGCCATGGTTGTCTCTCTGTTGGAGCCAAGTGTACCGAGCACGAATTCGATCCCCCCAACGGCGGCGCCGTACCCCCGGGGGCGCAGACAGCTTGGGGCGGCCCGGCGCTGTCTAAAATGCCCGGTTCCCCCTGGAAAGCCCCATGTCCCAGCGCAAGCTCTTCGTCACCACCGCCCTGCCCTACGCCAACGGCAAGTTCCACATCGGCCACATCATGGAGTACATCCAGGCCGACATCTGGGTGCGGCACCAGCGGATGCAGGGCTCGGACGTGAACTTCGTCGGTGCCGACGACGCGCACGGCGCGCCTATCATGATCGCCGCCGAAAAGGCGGGCAAGACGCCGCAGCAGTTCGTGGCGGACATCGCGGCCGGCCGCAAGGAATACCTGGACGGGTTCCACATCCGCTTCGACAACTGGCACTCGACGGACGCGCCCGAGAACCACGCGATGGCGCGGCAGATCTACCGGGACCTGAAGGCCAATGACCTGATAGCCACGCGGACCATCGAGCAGTTCTTCGACCCCGAGAAGAACATGTTCCTGCCGGACCGCTTCATCAAGGGCGAGTGCCCGCGTTGCCACAGCAAGGACCAGTACGGCGACAACTGCGAGGTTTGCGGCGCCGTCTATGCGCCGACCGACCTGATCCATCCGTATTCGGCCCTGTCGGGTGCCACGCCGGTGCTGAAAAGCTCGGAGCACTTCTTCTTCAAGCTGTCGGACCCACGCTGCGTGGAGTTCCTCGAACGCTGGACCCAGGACGGCCGGCTGCAGCCGGAGGTGGCCAACAAGGTCAAGGAATGGTTCACGGTGCGGGAGAACGCCGATGGCACGAAGAGCGAAGGCCTGGGCGACTGGGACATCAGCCGCGACGCGCCCTACTTCGGCATCGAGATCCCCGATGCGCCGGGCAAGTACTTCTATGTCTGGCTGGACGCGCCGATCGGCTACCTGGCTTCCCTGAAGAACCTGCTCGACAAACGGGGCGAGGACTACGAGGCCTACATGGCCAGCCCCAACCTCGAGCAGGTGCACTTCATCGGCAAGGACATCGTCACCTTCCACACGCTGTTCTGGCCGGCCATGCTCAAGTTCAGCGGCCGCAAGACGCCGGACAGCATCTTCGTGCACGGGTTCCTCACCGTGAACAACGGCGAGAAGATGAGCAAGAGCCGCGGCACCGGCCTGGATCCGCTGAAGTACCTGTCGCTGGGCATGAACCCCGAGTGGCTGCGCTACTACATCGCGGCCAAGCTGTCGGCGCGCAACGAAGACATCGACTTCAACCCCGAGGACTTCCTGGCGCGCGTCAACTCCGACCTGGTCGGCAAGTACGTCAACATCGCCAGCCGGGCGGTGAAGTTCGTGCCCGGCGGCAAGCTGGCGGGCGGCTGGGATCTCGGCGTCATGCAGGCCGGCAAGCTGGTCGACAGCGTCAAGCTGCTCTACGAAACCCGCGAGTACGGCAAGGCGCTGCGCGAGGTGATGGCCTTCGCCGACGACGTCAACCTGCGTTTCGACAGCGCCGCGCCCTGGAAACTGGTGAAGGAAGGCAACACCGCGGAGGCCGCCCGGGTCTGTTCCGAATGCCTGGAAGCCTTCAAGGTGCTGACCGCGTGCCTGAAGCCGGTGCTGCCGGAGCTCGCGGCGCAGGCCGAGGCCTTCCTGCAGTGCGCCCCGCTGGACTGGAGCAATGCGGCGACACCGCTGGGCGCGGGGCACCAGGTGGGGGCGTACAAGCACCTGATGCAGCGCGTGGACGCGAAGGTGCTGGAGGCATTGTTCGAGGCGCCCGAGGCCAGCCCCGGGGCGCCCCCGCCCCCTTCCTCGCCCGAAGGGGAAGGACGTGAAGACAAGCCGGGCGGGGAGGATCTGGCCCCGGAGATCACGATCGACGACTTCACCAGGATCGACCTGCGGATCGCGAAGATCGTCGCTTGCGAGGCGGTCGAAGGGTCGAAGAAGCTGCTGCGCCTCACGCTGGACGTGGGCGAGGGGCGGCACCGCAACGTGTTCTCCGGTATCGCCTCGGCCTACCAGCCTGAAGACCTCGTTGGCCAACTGACCGTGATGGTGGCCAACCTGGCGCCGCGCAAGATGAAGTTCGGCGTCAGCGAAGGCATGGTGCTGGCCGCCAGCCACGGCGACGAGAAGGTAAAGCCCGGGATTTACGTGCTGACCCCATGGCCCGGAGCGCAACCTGGCATGCGGGTGCGCTAAGCTCGTTGCCATGCAGCACTTCATCCGCCTCGCCCTCGTGGCTTTCGCGGCCGCCTCGCTGTCCGGCTGTGCCGTGATCACCGTCGCCGGCGCCGCCGTTGGCGTCGCCGCCACCGGCGCTTCGCTGGCCGTGGACGCGGCGGTCGGCACCGTGAAGATCACGGGCAAGGCGGTCGGCCTCGCTGCCGACGCGGTGCTGCCCTCGGGCGAAGCCAGGAACTAGGCCGCGGTAGGGCCTCGGGGGCGAAGGCCTAAAATCCCCCCATGTCCTTCCTCCAGCGCATCTTCCGTCGGCCCGACTACAGGTCCGACGTCACGCAGTTCATCGACCAGCTGAAGGCCGAGAAACCCGATCTGGAGGCGCAGCAGCGCGCCGGCCGCGCGCTCTTGTGGGACAAGCATGTCGACCGCGAAGCGAGCGCTGAGTGGCAGCAGGCCGGCGTGCCGCAAAAGCCTTATGTCTACGGCGACGACCCGCGGCAGCCCCGCTGACGCGCCGCCCCGGTCCCGCGCCGCTCATGGACACCAGCGAAGCCGCCCTGCCGGAACTGGCTGAATCCGCCGCCGGGCAACGCGGCATGCCGCAGGTGGTGGACCAGGTCGCCCTGGCCCGCCTGTATGGCGAACCGCTGTTCGCCCTGCCGCAGGACCTGTACATCCCGCCGGACGCGCTCGAAGTGTTCCTCGAGGCCTTCGAAGGCCCGCTGGACCTGCTGCTGTACCTGATTCGCAAGCAGAACTTCAACATCCTCGACATCCCGATGGCGGCGGTGACCCGCCAGTACCTGACGTATGTGGACGAGGTCCGGGTGCGCAACCTGGAGCTCGCGGCCGAATACCTGCTGATGGCCGCGATGCTGATCGAGATCAAGTCGCGCATGCTGCTGCCACCGAAGCGGACGGCGGAGGGCGAGGAAGCGGAAGACCCCCGGGCGGAACTGGTGCGCCGGCTGCTGGAATACGAGCAGATGAAGGCCGCCGCCTTCCGCCTCAACGAGATGCCGCAGCTCGGACGCGACGTGCTGCGCGGGCAGGTCCACATCGAGCAGTCGCTGCAGCAACGCTTTCCCGACGTGCACGTGGTGGACCTGCAGGAAGCCTGGCGCGACATCCTGCGGCGCGCCAAGCTGATCCAGCACCACAAGATCACCCGCGAGGAGCTCTCCGTGCGAGAGCACATGAGCATGGTGTTGAAGAAGCTGCAGGGCCGCAAGTTCGTGGAGTTCGAGCAGCTGTTCGATCCGGCCAAGGGCATACCGGTGCTGATCGTCACCTTCATCGCCACGCTGGAACTGGCCAAGGAAACGCTGATCGAGCTGACGCAGGCCGAAGCCTACGCGCCGATCTACGTGCGGCTGGCGTACCAGCCCGCCTGATCCCCTTCACCGCAGCCAACCAGCGCCGTTGCGCGTGCGCCGCTGGCAACAGGACGTCATTTGCCACTTCGCACGACGCCCGGTTTGTGGCAACTTCGAGTTCTCATTGCACAAAGGAAGCCATGCGACAACGTCTGCTTGCCCTGCTAGCCTGCGCCTTCGCGCTGGGCGCCTCCGCCGCCAGCGCCATGGAATTCAACCTGGTGGGCGAGACGCTGGTTCTCTCGGGGCCGGTGGTCAGCACGGACCTCGTGCGCATGCGCGACCACCTGGCGACCCGGCGCGTCAAGCTGGTTCTGCTGCACGAGAGCCCCGGCGGCGACCTCTGGAACGGCTACCAGCTCGGGGTCCGCATCCGTGACGAACAACTGCCGACGGCCGTTTCCGGCAAGTGCGAATCAGCCTGCGGGCTGGTCTTCCTGAGCGGCGCGGAACGCTCCTTCAGCGATGGCCGGCCGATCGGCAAGACCATGGTGGGGCTCCATGGCGCGCACACTTCCGGCACGCAGGAAGTGCTGTCCGAGCTGGGTCCGCGCATGGCCTACGTGATCAAGACGATGACCGCCCGCAAGTACCCGCCCGACCTGCTGGATCGCACGGTGTATCCACGCCACGCCGACGACATGGTGTATGCGTTCCACCCGGGCCGCTACCCCGCCGGAGCGCGCGGCCGCGGCGTGCTCGAGTGCCTGAAGCAGCCGGACATCAGCTTCAGGTGCACGATGCTCGACGGGCTGGACGCGCTGGGCATAGGCGTGATCACCAATCCCGAGATCATCCAGCTGCCGGCCGAAGTCAAGCAGGTGCTGGACCAGCTCGCTTCGTGATGCGGGGATCGCCCGCGTCGCAGGACCTGCAGCGCCGCAGCCAGACCTTCCTGGGGCTGCTTGCGGCCGCTGCCGGCATCCTCATCGCTGTGTCCGTGCTGCTGTGGCCGCAAGGACTGCGCGTGCCGGCATGGGTGGTCTATGCGACAGCCGGCGCCTTCGTCTTCGCGGGCTGCCAGCTGATGGCCCGCGACAGCGGCCATCGCCTGCTGCAAGCCTGGCTGCCGGTGGGCGTGCTCGCCTGCCTGATGGCGCCGCCGGCCTGGATCGCGTTCGGTGCGGGCCCGCGGCGCTGCGGCCTGGCGCTGGGCGGCACCTTCCTGCGGATCTTCGGTACCGGCTCCGAGCTGCCGTGCCGCCTCGGGTTCGCGCTCGGCGCACTGGTGCTGCTGGCGATGCTGTTGCTGGCGGTACGGCAGGCCCTGCGTCCGGGCTGGCGGGAGCGCTGACGGGAGGCGTCGGCCCTCGCCGTCCGCGCCCGGGCCGCTCAGGCCGCCCCGATGTTCGGTACCAGCGCGCCGGCAGGCTGCCCCGCCTTCAGCGCACCGGTGAAGGCCAGCATGCGGTCGATCGGCAGGCGGGCACGCTCGCCCAGCGCCGGGTCGATGAAGACCTCGTTGGTTCCGGTTTCCAGCACCTGCGCCAGGCCGGCCAGGCTGTTCATCGCCATCCAGGGGCAATGCGCGCAGCTCTTGCAAGTGGCGCTGTTGCCGGCGGTGGGCGCCTCGATGAAGACCTTGTCCGGGTTCAGCGTGCGCAGCTTGTGCATCATGCCGTTGTCGGTGGCGACGATGAACTCGCGCGCATCCATCTCGCGCGCCGCCCGCAGGATCGCCGAGGTCGAACCGACGGAATCGGCGAGCGCCACGACATCGGCCGGCGCTTCCGGGTGGACCAGCACCTTCGCGCCCGGGTGCTGCTTTTTCAGCTGTTCCAGCTCGAAGGCCTTGAACTCGTCGTGCACGATGCACGAGCCGTTCCAGAAGACCATGTCGGCGCCGGTCTCGCGCTGGATGTAGCCGCCCAAGTGCTTGTCGGGCGCCCACAGGATCTTGTGCCCCTTGGCCTTGAGCGCGCCGACGATCTCGAGTGCGCAGCTCGAGGTGACGAGCCAGTCGGCACGCGCCTTCACGGCGGCACTGGTGTTGGCGTAGACCACCACGGTGCGGTCCGGGTGCTGGTTGCAGAAAGCGTCGAATTCGTCGTCGGGGCAGCCGAGGTCCAGCGAGCAGGTGGCGTCCAGGTCGGGCATCAGCACCCGCTTGTGCGGCGACACGATCTTGGCCGTCTCGCCCATGAACTTGACGCCGGACACCACCAGCGTCTGCGCGGCGTGGTCGCGCCCGAAGCGCGCCATCTCCAGCGAGTCGCTGACGATGCCGCCGGTTTCTTCCGCGAGGTCCTGCAGGTCCGGGTGCACGTAGTAGTGCGACACCATCACCGCGTTGCGCTCCTTGAGCAGCCGCTTGATCCGCTCTTTCAACTCGATGCGCTCGTCGGCCGAGGGCTCCACCGGCACGCGCGCCCAGGCGAACTGGGTGTCGCAGGTGTTTCCCGGCAGCGGGTGCTCGTACTCGATGTCCTTGATCGGGATCACCACGCTCATCACAGTTCCTTCAGCCGCATCGAGAAGTCCGTGGCCTTCACGTCCTTCGTGAGGGTCCCCACGGAGATGCGGTCGACGCCGGTCTCGGCAAGGGCGCGCAGGCCCTCCAGCGTGACGCCGCCGGAAATTTCCAGCACCGCGCGGCCGGCGGTGATGCGCACGGCCTCGCGCATGTCCGCCAGGCCCATGTTGTCCAGCAGGATCATCTTCGCGCCCGCGGCCAGTCCTTCTTCCAGCTGGGCCAGCGTTTCCACTTCCAGCTCGATGAAGCCCGCCTGCGAGGCAAGCCGCTGCGCCGCCTGCATCACCGGCGCTATGCCGCCGGCGGCCGCGATGTGGTTTTCCTTGATCAGCACCGCGTCGTACAGGCCGATGCGATGGTTGCTGCCGCCGCCGGTCTTGACGGCGTACTTCTGCGCCAGGCGCAGGCCGGGGATGGTCTTGCGGGTGTCGACGATCCGGGCGCGCGTGCCTCGAACGATGTCCACGTAGGTGGCGGTCTTGGTGGCCACGGCGCTCAGGAACTGCAGGAAATTCAGCATCGTGCGTTCGGCCGTGAGCAAGCCGCGGGCCGAGCCCTCGACCTGCAACACCACCTGGTCGGGCGTGCAGCGTTCGCCCTCCGCCACCAGCCACTGGATCTTCGCGCCGGGCTCCACCTGGCGCAACGCGGCTTCCACCCAGGGCGCGCCGCAGATGACGGCCGCCTCCCGCGCCAGCACCCGCGCCTGCGCGCGCCGGGACGGGTCGACGAGGCCAGCGGTGAGGTCACCGGCGCCGACGTCCTCGGCGAGCGCGCGGGCGGCGTCGGCGTGGGCGAGTTCGGCAATGGCGGAGGCGGAAAAGTTGAAGGCGTCGCTCATGACCCGGGAGCATAGCCGCAAGTCCTGCCACTGCTGGCGTTGCGGGATCGGCGCGGCTAAAGTGGCTCTTTGCGCGGAGCCGCCATGACCATCGACGACCTCCAGGAATTGATCGCGCCCCAATTCCCCGGACTGATAGGGATGCAGTTCACGGAGTTGACGCCGACCCGGGTGGTCGCGATGCTGCGGGTCCGCCCGGACCTGTGCACGGCGGGCGGCATCCTGCACGGGGGTGCCCACATGGCCTTCGCCGATACGCTGGGGGCCGTGGGCACGGTGCTGAACCTGCCCCAGGGCAAGCGGACCACGACGACCGACTCCAGCACCAAGTTCATCGGCGGCGCCAGGGTGGACACCGTCGTCACCGGCGAGAGCGTGCCCCTTCACCGTGGCCGCACCACCATGGTCTGGCAGACCAGCATCCGGACGGCCGAAGGCAAGCTCTGCTCCGTGGTCACGCAGACCCAACTGGTGCTGGAGCAGGGAGCCTGAGCGCGCCGGCTCCCACAGGCACTGCCGGGCGGCTCCGACGCGGTTCTGGATGCCAGGGGTGAAAATCGCGGCATGGAACAGAGCTACGCCACCACCGAGCCCGCCCGCAGCGAAGTCGATGCGCTCGCAGGCGCCACGGTCCTCGAATTCGGCACTCCGTGGTGCGGCTGGTGCCGCGCCGCCCAGCCGCTGATTGCCGGGGCTTTCGCGTCGCATCCCGACGTTCGGCACATCAAGGTGGAAGACGGGCCCGGCAAGCCACTGGGCCGCAGCTTCAAGGTCAAGCTATGGCCGACACTGGTCTTCTTGAAGGACGGCCAGGAAGTCGCCCGGGTCACGCGCCCGGCCAGCCTGGACGCGGTGCGCGAGGCGATGCAGAAGATCGCCTGAGCCGGGCGCTCCAGGTTCCCGCCGCAGCGCCTGCCCTCGCACGGGCGTGGAGGTCCTCAGTTGGCCGCGAAGCAGTAGAGCAATCCCGCGCCACCCGTGGACTTGAGTCCTTCCATGCCGCAGCCGCCGCGGGTGGCATGCGAGGAGTTCCAGGAACGCGCCGGTGCGTCGTCCTGCAGGCCGAGGCGGTCATGATGGCCGACGATCGCGGAGCCTTCGCCACCGGTCCGGGTCCAGTTGCCGCAGGTCGTGTCCGTGCTGCCGGCGATGGCGCGCCCGTCCGGGCTGGAGCCCGTCAGGATGTCGTGCATGTTCACCGGATCGCCGCGGCCACTGATGATGTCGCCCTTTTCCGTCACCGAGTTCTGCTTGCTCAACATGTTGGTGCCATGCAGTTCTTCGACGCTCCGCGCCACCACGACACCCTTGGCGTTGACCCAGGGGCCGCGGCCGATGCGGTCGCGGGCGTTGACGCTGCCGGCGCCGGCGGTGCTCAGGTAGGCGCGCCAGGTCTTGTTGCCGGCACCGGCCGAACTGGCCAGCGCCTGGCAGTGCCGGTCCGCGCCCGCCAGCCCGCCGAAGTCCCCACCCCGCCCGGGATTGCTGCTCGTGACGAAGAAGCTCATGCCGGAGTCGCCGCCGAACCAGCCGTTCCAGGCTGCGCAGCCGGAGACGGCAAGGGTGGACAGGGACAGGGCGAGGACGAGGGTGGTGCGGCGCATCGGATGCTCCATTGTTCTGGAGCCCGAAGTCTCGTCGGCTGGCCCGGCGGCAAGCAGCGGGAAGGTCCCTAGGAAAGCGCGGGAACTTTCCGCGGACTCAGACGTGCTCGGGCGCCGGGTCGCGGCCCATCAGTGCAGCCACGGCTGCCGCAGGGCTCAACCTGCCGTCCAGAAGGTCGACGACGGCCTCGGCGATCGGCATCTCCACACCGACACGCGCGGCCCGCTCGACCACGGTACGGGCGCTGTACACGCCTTCGGCAACGTGGCCCAGCGACTCCACGGCGCGCTGCAGGGTGCGGCCTTCGGCCAGCAGCAGGCCGACGCGCCGGTTGCGGCTGAGGTCGCCCGTGGCCGTCAGGACCAGGTCGCCCAGGCCCGAAAGTCCCATGAAGGTTTCGGCACGCCCGCCCAGCGCCACCCCGAGGCGGGTCATCTCGGCCACCCCGCGGGTCACCAGTGCCGCCCGCGCATTGAGCCCGAGGGCCAGCCCGTCACACAGCCCGGTGGCGATCGCCAGCACGTTCTTCACCGCGCCGCCGATCTCCACGCCCGGCATGTCCTCGTTCGCATACACGCGCATCGATGGGCCATGGAAGGCGGCGACCAGCGCATCGCGCACTTCGGGCAGGTGGCTGGCCGCGACCAGGGCGGTGGGCTTGCCGCTGGCCACTTCCTGCGCGAAGCTGGGGCCGCTCAGGACTCCCGCCGCCAGTTGCGGCGCCACGTCCGCATGCAGTTCGTGCCCGAGCAGGCCATAGGGATGCGACACCGGCGCCTCGAAGCCCTTGCACAACCAGGCCACGGGGCGGCCGCCGCCCCGCAAGGCCACCAGCATCTCCCGCAACGCCGCCATGGGGGTGGCGACGATCACCAGTTCATGCCGGGCCGCCAGCGCCGGCAATTCCTGGCTCGGGGTGGAGACCACCTGCACCGAGGCGGGCAGGCGAAAGCCTGGCAGGTAGTGGAGGTTCTCGCGGCGCACCGCCATGGCTCCCGCCTGGGCGGCATCGCGCGCCCACAGCGTCACGCGGTGCCGGGCGCCTGCGCTGATCGCCAGCGCCGTACCCCAGGCACCGGCCCCGAGCACCAGGATGTCCATGGCGGTGCGCCCTGGAACGTTCAGGCGGTCGTGATGATGGAGGGCTGCTCGGCCTGCTGGCCCTGCTGCTGCTGCTCGTACATCGCCTGGAAGTTGATCTCCGCCAGGTGCACCGGCGGAAAGCCGGCGCGGGTGACGATGTCCGCCACGTTGCCACGCAGGTAGGGGTAGACGATCTGCGGGCAGGCGATGCCCATCACGGCCTGCATCTGGTCTTCCGGCACGTTGCGGATTTCGAAGATGCCGGCCTGCTTGACCTCCACCAGGAACACGGTCTTGTCCTTGATCTTGGTGGTGATGGTGGCGGACACCGCCACTTCGTACATGCCGTCGCCGGCCTGCTGCGCCTCGACACCCAACTGGATGTCGACGGTGGGCTGCTCCTGCTCCAGCAGGATCGCGGGGGAATTCGGCTGCTCCAGCGAAGCCTCCTTCATGTAGACGCGCTGGATCTGGAAGACGGGTTCGTTGCTGGTGGCCATGGGCGGCGCCTCTTTCTGTGCGAATGAAGAAGCCCGCCGGACAGCTCCGGGCGGGCGAATGCGGTGTCAGCCGGAGATTATCTCAGGCGCCCGCGCCGTTCAAAAGGGGCACCAGGGCGCCGCGGCCGTCGAGGGCGACCAGGTCGTCGCAGCCGCCGACATGGGTGTCGCCGATGAAGATCTGCGGGACGGTGCGCCGGCCGGTGATCTCCATCATCTTCATGCGCTCGTCCGGTCGCACGTCGATGCGGATCTCCTCGATGCTTTCGACGCCTTTGGACTTGAGGATCTGCTTGGCGCGGATGCAGTAGGGGCAAACGGCCGTGGTGTACATCTTGACGGGCTGCATAGGTCCTATTTGGGAGCGAATCAGGTTTTTTCCACCGGCAGCGTAGCCTCTTTCCAGGCCTTCAGGCCGCCGCCGAGCACGACAGCCTTGTCGTAGCCGAGGCCTTTTGCGATGGCCAGTGCACGCTGGGCCCGACCGCCCGTGGCGTCCACCAGGATCAGCGGCACACCCTTGTTCTTGACCACTTCGGGCAGTCGCTTCCCGAACTCGCCCACCGGGACGTTGCGCGAGCCGACGATGTGGCCGGCGGCGAACTCTTCCTTTTCGCTGACGTCCACCACGATGCCGCGCTCGCGGTTGATCAGCAGGATGGCGTCGTTCGGGCTCAGGCCCGAGCGCATGCTCTTGGCGATGTTGGGGAACAGCAGCAGCGTGCCGGACACCAGTGCGATCAGCACCAGGGCCCAGTTGTGCAGCAGGAAAGGCATCAGATTCATTCCAGGGGGCTTTCTTCTCGCGCCCGGCGGCTGCCGGGCAACCCGCAATTCTAGAATGCCGGACTCATCTCTTCGCTCGCCTACCCACATGCACAAGCTCGTCCTGATCCGCCACGGCGAATCGACCTGGAACCTGGAAAACCGATTCACCGGCTGGACCGATGTCGACCTGACGCCCACTGGCGTGCAGCAGGCGATCTCGGCGGGCGGGCTGCTCAAGGCGGAGGGCCTCGACTTCGACCTTTGCTACACGAGCGTGCTCAAGCGCGCCACGCGCACGCTGTGGCACTGCCTCGACGAGATGGACCGCACCTGGCTGCCGGTGGTGCATTCCTGGCGGCTGAACGAGCGCCACTACGGTGCATTGCAGGGCCTGAACAAGGCGGAGACGGCCAGGAAGTTCGGCGCCGAGCAGGTCCTGGCCTGGCGCCGCAGCTACGACACCCCACCGCCGGCGCTCGAGCCGACCGATCCGCGTTCCGAACGCACCGACATCCGCTACGCCAGGTTGAGCGCGGAGCAGATTCCCCTGACCGAATGTCTGAAGGACACGGTGGCACGGGTGCTGCCGTTCTGGAACGAAGCGATGGCGCCGGCCATTCGCGGCGGCAAGCGCGTGGTGGTCGCCGCCCACGGCAACTCGATCCGTGCCATGGTGAAGTACCTCGACGGCATTTCCGACAGCGACATCGTGGGCCTGAACATCCCCAACGGGATCCCGCTGGTTTACGAGCTGGACGCAAACCTGAAGCCCCTGCGCCACTACTATCTCGGTGACGCCGCAGCCGCCGCCCAGGCCGCCGCCGCCGTCGCCAACCAGGGGCAGGCCAGGACCTGATCGGCGCGCCATCCGAGTGCGCGGCAGCGCCGGTCGCGTATTTTGTAGGACGGCTCCTGCCCGAAGCGAGCTTATTTCACATCGGCAACACCGCGCTGCGGGAACCCGGCGACCTCCGCCAGCGTCTTAATGCTTTCTCAGGTGTATATTGAAGTCGAGAGGACTGGACCCCACCCCCATGAGCCATAAACTCAAGATTGCCGGCTGGATCTCCGTAGGCGCCCTGGCTGGAGCGCTGACCACGGTTTCGCTGCAAACCGTCGCCCGTGGCTCATTGGCGCCGTTGCCGCTGGAAGAACTGCAGCAGCTCGCTGCCGTCTTTTCCATGGTCAAGACCGATTACGTCGAGCCGATCGACGAGAAGAAGCTGATCACCGATGCCATTTCCGGCATGGTCGCCAGCCTCGACCCGCATTCGCAGTACTTCGACAAGAAGTCCTTTAAGGAATTCCGTGAAGGCACCTCGGGCCGCTTCGTCGGCGTAGGCATCGAAATCTCGCAGGAAGACGGGCTCGTCAAGGTCGTCTCGCCGATCGAGGGCTCACCCGCCTACCGCGCCGGCCTCAAGCCGGGCGACCTGATCACCAAGATCGACGACACCGCCGTGAAGGGGCTGTCGCTGTCGGATGCGGTCAAGCGCATGCGCGGCGAACCCGGCACGAAGGTGATGCTGACGATCTACCGCAAGGACGAAACCCGCACCTTCCCGGTCACGATCACCCGCGAGGAGATCAAGACCCAGTCCGTCAAGGGCAAGGTGGTGGAGCCGGGCTACGGCTGGATCCGCCTGTCGCAGTTCCAGGAACGCACGGTCGACGATTTCGCCCGCAAGGTCGACGAACTGTTCAAGCAGGAACCCAACCTGCGCGGCATGGTGCTCGACCTGCGCAACGACCCGGGCGGCCTGCTCGATTCCGCCGTCGCCATCTCGGCGGCCTTCCTGCCGGAGAACGTGACGGTGGTGTCCACCAACGGGCAGCTGGCGGAGAGCAAGTTCATCTACAAGGCGGCGCCGGAGTTCTACCAGCGCCGTGCCGGTGCCGATCCGCTCAAGCGCCTGCCGGCGCAGCTCAAGACCATCCCGCTGGTGGTGCTGGTGAACGAAGGCTCCGCCTCGGCTTCCGAGATCGTGGCCGGTGCCCTGCAGGATCATCGCCGCGCCATCATCCTGGGCAGCCAGACCTTCGGCAAGGGCTCCGTGCAGACGGTGCGCCCGCTGGGTCCGGATACCGGGCTGAAGCTGACCACGGCCCGTTACTACACGCCCAACGGCCGCTCCATCCAGGCCAAGG
The DNA here is from genome assembly GCA_028292105.1 of Ramlibacter sp. Taxonomy (GTDB): domain Bacteria; phylum Pseudomonadota; class Gammaproteobacteria; order Burkholderiales; family Burkholderiaceae_C; genus Ramlibacter. Next base: position 6,848 of record JAQGMY010000275.1, on the reverse strand, counting down.
GCATCGTGCCGGACGTCATGGTGGACGAGAGCGAAGAAGGAAACGTCTTCTCCGTGCTGCGCATGCGGGAAGCCGACCTCGACAAGCACCTCAACAGCGGCCAGGGTGCCGAGGTCAAGGACCCGACGCGCGAGAAGGCCCGTGAAGAAGCGCGCAAGCGGGCCGAGGAAGAAGCCAGGAAGGCCCCGACCGAGCGCAAGACGGCGCCGGAATTCGGCAGCGACAAGGACTTCCAGCTGGTGCAGGCCTTGAACCACTTGAAGGGCCGGCCGGTGGTGGCTTCCAAGACGCAGGTCGTGGAAAACAAGGAAGAGAAGAAGGAGAACTAAGCTCTCCTGCTTGCAACGAAGGCGGCCCTCGGGCCGCCTTTTTCATGGCCCGCACGGTCGGGTTCGGCAACTCCGGTCTGCGTCGCCTCCCGCAGGGCGGGGTATGGCGAAAGCCCGAACCTCGCCGATGCACAATCCCGAACCATGACCGACGACCAGCTGCTTCGCTACTCGCGCCACATCCTGCTGGACGAAGTCGGCGTCGAAGGCCAGCAGAAGCTGCTGGCCTCGCACGCGCTGGTGATAGGCGCCGGCGGGCTCGGTTCGCCCGTGGCGCTGTACCTGGGAACGGCGGGCGTCGGCCGCATCACGCTGGTCGATCACGACGCGGTGGACCTCACCAACCTGCAGCGGCAGATCGCGCACAACCTCGCCCGCGTCGGCCACCCGAAAGCGCAGTCGGCGCGCGAAGCCATAGCGGCCATCAACCCCGACGTGTCCGTGCGTGCGCTGGTGATCAAGGCCGATGCGCAGGCGCTCGATGAACTGGTTCCCACCGCGGACGTCGTGATCGACTGCTGCGACAACTTCGCGACCCGGCAGGCGGTGAACCGGGCGTGCTTCGCGCACGGCAAACCGCTGGTGTCCGGTGCGGCCATCCGCTTCGACGGCCAGATCAGCGTGTTCGATCCGCGTCGCGCCGACAGCCCCTGCTACGCCTGCGTGTTCCCGCCGGACCAGGAGCTGGAGGAGACGCGCTGCGCCACGATGGGTGTGTTCGCGCCCCTGGTGGGCATCATCGGCACGATGCAGGCGTCCGAAGCCCTGCGCCTGCTGGCGGGCGTGGGCACTTCATTGGCCGGCCGCCTGCAGATGCTGGACGGCCGCAACATGGAATTCAACGAGATGCGGGTGCGGCGCGATCCGGCCTGCCCCGTGTGCGCGCCGCTGCGGCGCCGCTGACTCAGTCCTCGAGGCCGAGGAGGCCGACGAGCACCGTCGCGGCCGAGGCCGGCTCCTGCACCATCCGGATTTCGGCCGAACCCGGTTCGCCAAGCGCCACCAGGCCCGCCGCCAGCAAGGTGCCGAAGAAAATCATCGCGGATTGGACCAACAGCTTCATGGGAGGGAGGACGAGGAAACTGCCGCGTCCTGCCGAGCAGTGTTGCAGGAGGTAAAGGCCGCGTCAGTCGGCGACTTGCCGCGACACTTGTAGTCGCCTGCCTACGGGGTGCCGTCGTAGGCGGGCTCCTACAGGGCCATGGAGGAGCGGCTGGCACAATCGCGGCGGTCACGAAGGGGGGCGCGCCGTGCGCCAGACATACGAGCGACCAGTGGAACTGAGAACCTACGTCGTCGAAGACAACGCGACCATCCGCGAAAACCTGATCGGCGCACTCGAGGAACTGGCTTCGGTGCGGCCGCTAGGCTGGTCGGAAACCGAAACGGAAGCCAGGGACTGGCTGGACGCCCACCGCGGCGGCTGGGACCTGGCCATCATCGACCTCTTCCTCAAGCAAGGCAGCGGCTTGGGCGTGCTGGAGGCCTGCCAGCAGCGCGAACGGTCGCAACGTGTCGTGGTCCTGAGCAACTACGCCACCGTGGACATGCGCAAGCGCTGCGCCCAGCTCGGCGCCGACGCGGTGTTCGACAAGTCCAACGAGATCGACGCCCTGGTGGACTACTGCCTGGCACTCGGCCAACGCCCCGCCTGAAACGCAAGCGGCGCCACCAGGGCGCCGTCAGCATGTCGACACGCATCGCAGGCCGGGCCCGCGACGCGCGAAGGATCAGTCGATCAACTTGTTCTTGAGAGCGTAGTACGTGAGGTCGCTGTTGGAGGAGAGGTTCATCTTCTCCATCAGGCGCGTACGGTACGTGCTCACGGTCTTGACCGACAGCGACAGGGCCTTGGCGATGTCGCCTGCCGTTTCGCCCTTGGCCAGCTTCAGGAACACCTGGAACTCGCGTTCCGACAGCTGCTCGTGCGGCGCGCCGCCTTCCTTGCGATTGAGCTGCTGCGCCAGCAGTTCCGCCACGGCGGGCGAGATGTACCGGCGACCCAGCGCGATGGTGCGGATCGCGTTGACGATCTCCATCGGCTCGCATTCCTTGTTCAGGTAGCCGCTCGCGCCCTGCCGGATCAGGTTCATCGCGTAATGTTCTTCGGGATACCCGGAGAGGATCAGGATGCCGACATCCGGTGCCTTGGCACGGATCATCCCGAGCGCATCGATGCCGCTCTGGCCAGGCATGGACAGATCCATGACGAGCACATCCATCTCGCACACACGAACGAGATCTATCGCCTCACGCCCGCTCGCTGCCTCACCGACGACCCGGAGGTCGACCTGTTCTGAAAAGAACTGTTTGAGGCCCGACCGCACAATGGCGTGGTCGTCCACAATGCCCACTTTGATCATGCTTCACCTTCTCTGCCAGACTGATTCATTGTGCCCCACTTCCGGTTGGAAATGGCCTACCCTTGAGTCATGACGTGGGCGGATTTTATTCACATCGCTGAGCTTTTAGGGTGAAACCGCGGCCTTCTTTCCGCATGCCGCGCCTGGCGATCAGTCTGATCCTCGCCGTGATGGCCGCCGGCGTGCTCATCGGGATCAATGAAACCGGATACGACCAGTCCAGCCGGGCCCTCCAGCGCATCGAGGGATACACCCGCACGCGCAACGCGGTCAGCGGCCTGCTCCTGCACGTGCTGGACGCCGAAACCGGGTCGCGCGGGTATCTGCTCACCGGGGACCCGCGTTACCTGGACCCCTACAACGCCGCAACCGCCGAAATCAGCCAGAACCTCGACAGCCTGCGCAGCAGCTATCCGCCGGACACCCCCGAATCGCTGACCCTCAACCAGCTCTCGCGCAACGTGCAGCGCAAGCTGGCGGAGATGGACCTTTCGGTGCGGATGCGCAAGCAGGGCAACGAGGAGGCCTGGAAGTTCGTGCTCATGACCGACGTCGGCAAGGAGCACATGGACGCGATCCGGGAGCAAGCCGGGAAATTGATCCTGTCCGCCACCGAGGGCATGACGGCCGCCCAGGGCCAGGTGCAGCACACCCTGCAGCTCGCCCGTTTCGGCATCCTCGGCGTCGCCCTGGCCGCGCTGTTCGCCTTCTATCTTTACCTGCGGCAGACCACGCGCCTGAAGCTCGCCGGCGAACAGCAGCAAGCCGCCTTGCAGCAGGAACGCGACCTGCTCGAGACGCAGGTGCGTGAACGCACCGCCTCGCTGGCGCAGCTCGCCACCCACCTGCAGCAGGTGCGCGAGGACGAGCGGGGGCACCTGGCGCGCGAACTGCACGACGAACTCGGGGCCCTGCTCACCGCCGCCAAGCTCGATGTCGCGCGGCTCAAGTCCCGGCTCGAATCGCAGCCGCCGGAGGTGGGGCAACGCCTGCAGCACCTGACCGAGACGCTCAATAGCGGCATTGCGCTCAAGCGGCGGATCATCGAAGACCTGCGGCCCTCGTCGCTGGCCAACCTGGGGCTGACCGCTTCGCTCGAGATCCTCGCGCGCGAGTTCTCCGAGCGCTCCGGGATCGAGATCGCGAGCAGCCTGGAAAACGTCGAGCTCGACGAATCCGCGCAGCTGACCGTCTACCGGATCGTGCAGGAGTCGCTCACCAACATCGGCAAGTACGCGGATGCGAACCAGATCGACATCGGCGTGCGCGACTACCCGAACCACGTCGAGGTGGAAATCAAGGACGATGGCAAGGGGTTCGAGCCGGCGGCCGTGAAGCCCTCCACGCACGGCCTGGCCGGCATGCGCCATCGGGTCGAAGCGGCGGGTGGCAAGCTGAGCGTGAATTCGCGCCCGGGAGCGGGTACTCGCATCGTCGCCGTGCTGCCCAAGGCAACGACTCCGACCGCGGTGCCTGCCTGAAGTGAGTTCGTGTAGTCGCCGTCCTACAGCGAAACCCACTCCGGCGACTACACCCGATCACGCCGGGTACCGATCATTTGGCCGGTCCATATGCCTAAGCTAGCCGCAGGCACGAATTGCCGCCGTGCCGGTTTTGCGCTGAAGGCATTTGCCGCGTATCCGGCGGCCTCGCGGCCGCGGCTTTCGCCTTCAGCCTCGAACGCAAGTCACAGGCCCACGTACATTCAACGACAGAGGACCCAACATGAACACCGACAGCCATCCGCTCGACAGCACCCGCAAGCTCGCTTCCGAAGCGCTCGAGCGTGCCAGCAGCACCGTCAAGGACCTGCGCTCCAACGTGCAGGACGCGGCCAGCCGCGGCATGAGCGCCGTGTCGGACCGGGCCCGCTACCTCGGTGAATACGCCGGCAACAGCACGCGCTACGTCTCCGAGAACCCGCTGAAGGCGGCCCTGATCGCCGCCGCCGTCGGCGCCGCGGTCGCCGGGCTGGTGCTGGTGATGCGCAGCCGCCGCGGCAGCGACCGCTACTGATCCCGGGCCCGGCAGCCATGGTGCATCCGATCTTCTCGGTGCTGATCACCAAGCCTGAGCTGGTGATGGAGCACGTCGCCGGCTACGCATCCCTGATGCGGGAGGAGGCGTCCTCCGTCGGCCTCGAGGTGGCCAAGCGCGCCATTGCCTGGGGCATCACGCTGTTCTGCGGGCTCGTGTTCCTGATCCTGGCCGGCGTGGCGGTGATGCTGGGTTCGATCCACGAATTCCACTGGTCGCTGGTGATCGTGCCGGGCATCGCACTGGTGCTCGCGGTGGTGGGCTTCACCATCGCCCGCAAGCCGCTGCCGGAAAAGGCTTTCTCCGAACTGAAGGCGCAACTCGACGCGGATGCGAAGGCGCTGCGCGCCGTGGGTGCGCATTCATGAGCGCTGCCGGTGACAAGCTGGCGCGCAACCGCCAGGCCATCCTGGAGCACATCGCGCGACGGCAGCGCAAACACGATCCACGCGAGGAGCGCGTCGAGGGCCTTGGCGGCAGCGGCAGTGAGGCTTACGCCCGCTACCCCGACGAAGACGACGAGCCCGTCGATTACGGCGAAGGCTGGTTCGCGCACATGCGGCATGCCGCCCGCACCTGGTGGCGCTACCACCCGGCGCACATGGTGGTGGACCTCGCGTCGCCGCTGATGCGCAACTATGCGCGGCGCAAGCCCATGCAACTGCTCGGGATCTCGCTGGGGATCGGCGCCTTGCTGACCTTCGCGCGGCCCTGGAAGCTGATCTCCATCGGCACGCTGATCCTGGCGGTGCTGAAGTCCTCGCAGTTGTCGCACCTGCTGACGGCGGCGATGCATGCATCGCCACGGCGCGACCAGGACCGCCCTTTATGAATCCGGCGTTCCGGGGGGCTGGTGCGGCCCCCGGTGCGCCTTGTGTCAGTACCGCGCCAAACCAAGAAACAGACCTCGTCAAGGGAAGGAATCCATCATGAAGCAAACCCGCGCCATCGCTCTCGCCATTCTCACCGGCATCACCCTCATCTCCAGCGGTTGCGCAGTCATGCGCGGCCAGGAGTCCGTCGGCGCCTACGTCGACGACAAGACCATCACCGCCTCCGTCAAGGCCAAGCTGCTCGAAGACCGGAACACCGGGGGCCTGTCCATCAACGTCGACACGCTCAATGGCACGGTTGCCCTGTCCGGCTTCGCCAAGTCCCAGAACGAAAAGGACGTGGCCGGAGCGATCGCCCGCAACACCAAGGGCGTGCGTGAAGTCCGCAACAACCTCGTCGTGCGTCCGTAAGAAGCGCGCGGCCGGACGGGTGGCGACTCGCCACCCGCGGGGGCAGGCTGCCAGCAAGGCGGCCTGCCTTTTTTCATTGCTCCCGCACAGTCCAGCATCATGAAAACATTCCACTGCCAGTTCTGCGGCCACCCGATCTTTTTCGAGAACGTGACCTGCCTGCAATGCGGCAGCGCCCTCGCCTTCCTGCCGGACCGCCTGAACATGGCGGCCATCGAACCCGTGCCCGAGGATGAGGGCCAGTGGCGGCCGCGCCGTCGCGGCAACTCCAATCCGTCAGCGGCGCGCTATCGCCTTTGCCAGAACCAGACCGCCCAGAACGCGTGCAACTTCACCGTGCCCGCGAACGACCCGAACCCGCTGTGCGTGGCGTGCCGCCTGACGCGCGTGCTGCCCGACCTGTCCAAGCCAGGCAATGCCGAGCGCTGGTACCGGCTGGAGGTCGCCAAGCGCCGGCTGTTCTACACCCTGGCCAAGCTCGGACTGCTGTCCCCCACTCCGCCCGACGGCACTGCCGACGGTCCCATCTTCGAATTCCTCGAGGACCAGCCGGGCCACCAGGTGCTCACCGGCCATGACAACGGCCTGATCACGCTCAACGTCGCCGAAGCCGACGACGCCGAACGCATCGCCCGCCGCGAGGCGATGCACGAACCTTACCGAACGCTGCTCGGGCACTTCCGGCACGAGTCGGGCCACTATTACTGGGACCGGCTGATCGACGAGGGCAACCGCGTCGACTCATTCCGCAAGGTCTTCGGCGATGAAAGCCAGGACTACTCGCAGGCGCTGCAGGCCCACTACCAGCGCGGCGGCAGCACGCCCGGCTGGGAGGATGAATTCGTCAGCGCGTATGCCACGGCGCACCCGTGGGA
>JAQGMY010000198.1 GCA_028292105.1 Ramlibacter sp. | reverse complement strand
AGCCTTCCAGCCGCACGTTCATCCCGATCTTCAGGAACACGTTGACGATGCCGGTGTCCTGGCAGATGGGGCGATGGCCCATCGCGCTCATCTTGCTGTTGGTCAGGATCTGCGCGATGGCGTCCTTGGCCGCGGGGCTCTGCTCCCGCTCGTAGGCGCGGGCCAGGTGGGCGATGTAGTCGGCGGGGTGGTAGTAGGAGATGTACTGCAGCGCGGCGGCGATCGATTCGATCAGGTCGGCTGCTTTGATGGTCGTCGGCATGGTCTTGGGACTGTAATGAACGGCGTTACCCGATTATCCCCGACGCTGCTGAGGTGCCTTCTACACGCTTCGGCGGCACTTGGAAGGCCCGGCGCCACGCTGCCGCAACCCGCCGCCTCGGTGGTCATGCTCCGGGAGGTCTCTTCCTGGCCCGACGCGACAGCATGTTCAGCCCCTCGACCATTGCCGAGAATGCCATGGCTGCATAGATGTAGCCCTTCGGGATATGGGCACCGAATCCTTCCCCGATCAGCGTCGTGCCGATCAGCAGCAGGAAACCCAGTGCCAGCATCACGATGGTGGGATTGGCCTGGATGAAGTTGGCCAGCGGCGTTGCGGCGAAGAGCATGACCGCCACCGTGACCAGCACGGCCACGACCATGATGGGAATGTGCTCGGTCATCCCCACGGCGGTGATGATGCTGTCGATCGAGAACACCAGGTCGAGCACGAGAATCTGCCCGATCGCCGCCGCCACCGTGAGGCCCGCGGTTTGCGGTTCGAAGAGGTCGGGACCGGGGGCAGGGTCCATGCTGTGATGGATCTCCTTGGTGGCCTTCCAGACCAGGAACAGGCCGCCTGCGATCAGGATCAGGTCGCGCCACGAGAAGCCGTGGTCGAAGACGGTGAAAACCGGCTCGGTCAACCGGACAATGAATGCGATGGTGCCCAGCAGTGCCAGTCGCATGATCAATGCGGCCCCAATACCGAGCCGGCGGGCGCGCGCCCGCTGTTCTTCAGGCAGCTTGTTGGTGAGGATCGAGATGAAGATCAGGTTGTCGATGCCGAGCACGACTTCCATCACGATCAGCGTCACCAACGCCACCCACGCGGCGGGATCAGCAACCAGGGTCTGCAGATAGTCCATCACAAGGATCCTTGATCAGTCGACACGTCGGGGCAAGCAGACCACCAGGGTCACGCGTCGCCGCCTGCCTTCCATTTCACCTGGAATTCGATCTCCTCTTCCCCGCCCGATCGCTCATGTTCCACCGTGAAGCGGGCAGCGGCAGGCACGTAGATGCGCTCGCCGGCGACCTGGATCTCGAACCTGCCACCGCTTTCGATGGCGTCCGCCAGCCGCCGCAACTTGGCCACGAACTCGGCGTTCGTATAACCCCGCTCGATATCCCTTGCCTGCTTTTCGCCCATGGTCATCACCGCCTTTCAGATGGAGTCATTGAGATGGCAGCGCCAGCGGGCGCTGCGCGGCACGGGCGCCGTCAGGCTCCCCGCACCATGGCCAGCACCTTGCCGGCGTCGAGCGTGCGCGCCTTGTCCTGGATCGCCGGCAGGTACTGCAGCTGCAGCTGGCGCCCCTCGTCGACGACGCTGGCATACGCGTCCTTCAGCATCTGCGACGACAGCTGTCGTCCGCCGGCGTAGTACCGCTTGGCAACCTGGCCGAGCGCGTACGTGCTGGCGAAACTCATCCCCGAGCTCACCGCCTGGTTGCCGATCCCACGCGCGATGCCTCCGCCCAACTTGCCGAGCAGGCCGCCCAGCAGCTTGCGGCCGGCCTGCTCCATGAACTGCGAGGTGAGGCCGACGCCGGCCGTTGCGAGGAAGTCCTTCACGTGCCCGCGATCGAGCTCGTAGCCATGTTCCTTGCCGATCCGGTACACGAGCTTCATCTGCAAGGGAATGATGGCCATCGTCGAGAGTGTCTCCGGCAGCAATTCGAGCGCGCCATTGACGATCGCTGCATTGAGGATCGCGCGATCGAGTTCGGCCTCGTCGACGACCAGGCCGCCTGGCTTTGCCGCGAGCGGCGCGGCGGCTGGCGCCAGGGGTACCGAGGCCAGTTCGTCCGCCACGCGCGAAAACTCCACCGCCTCGGGCGCCGCCAGGCCCAGCGCCGTCCGCGCCTCCCGCAGGAAAGCGCGCTCGCCTTCGGACTGCGCACCATCCGCGTCACACACACAGACGGCCATCTCATAAGCGAGCTGCCTGGAAGCCGTGCTGCCCAGGCCGGCTGCGACGGACGACAAGGAAACCCGCCGGAGCAGGACGTCCTGGTACAGCGAGGGAAGATGCAGGCGCTCGTCGGCGGCCAGTCCTTCGGCAATGCGCTTGATCTCGGCGCGTTCGCGTTCGTGCTTGTCGCCGTCGGCGAACGCAGCCAGGAGGCTCACGGTCAGGACGCCCTTGATTTCATCTTCGTTCATAGCAACCCTTGGTTGAACCGTTCGCATGCAGGCGTCCTTCGCCTGCGGATCGAGAGCGGCCATGCTACGACGCACGATGCTTCCGAAAAAGCAGAAAAGACGCGCGCTGTTGCTCAGGCTCGACCGAAGTTCAGCAGGTACACGCAGCTCGCCAGCCGCCCGCACGCGTACTGCAGCGCCGCGGCCACCGATTCGATGAGTGGGCTTGCTTGATCCACTCTGCTGCAACGCTGTGCGCTTGCCCGCACAACCGGTAATCGCTCAGCGCCGTGCGCTCTTCGCCACCTCGCTGGCCTTCACGACCAGCACCATCCCCACCAGGACCAGCACTGCGACCACGCTGTAGCCGACCGGCCCTTCCGGCACCATCCAGGTCGGGAACTGGGGATAGGCTTCGGCCAGCTTCGTCAGCGCGGGGAGCTGGGTCTTGGCACGCTCGGCGTTCGCGCCGATCAGCTCGATGCGGCCGAAAAGCGCGGCGACGATCAGCAGCGCGCCGGCGAGGAAGACGGCCTTGCCGGCGATCAAGGCTGCTTTGGGGGAGGTGCGGATGCGTGCGTAGAACCAATTCATGCGGGAACTGTACGTCACGCTGTTGCCGAGACTGGCGCCCGTCCGGCTTGCCCGGCTTGGCGGCACAGCCGTTGCCAGGCTCGGGCGACCCGAGAATTTGCAGCATCCGGCGGGCCGGGCCGGTGGGCCCGGCTTCTTTTCCCCGTTGCGCGCCCAATGGTCTCAAGCGGTGGAGTCCCGGACCGCCTTCGGCAGGTCCTTGCCCTCGTCATCCGCCTGGTTGGCATTGCGCTGGTGGTCCTTGTGCATCTGGTCCATCACGCTGCTGGTGCCTTCGCCGGATCGCCGGCCGGGGACGTCCTGGCCGACCAGGCCCTCGCCCTCCTGCCCGTGGGCGCGGATTGGCTGGGACCGGGTCCGGACAGGCTCCGGCCCGCGCGACCAGGGGGTCCGCGCTTGCTGGCTGTCGTTTCCGGGCTTCTCGCGTGGCATGGTGATCCTTCGGTAGAGGCGCCATGTTCTGGCGGCCGACACACCCGATCTGTAGGACTTCGCCGAAGAGGCAAAGCGTGACTTTTCCGCTCCCGTTGCCAGCCGGCGCGCAAGAGATCCGGGGATCGTGGCCGTCCGGCTGTCGGCGCAAAGGCAGGACGGCAGGGCTTGCTCCGACCGGGAGGAAGGCGGCCGTCCCATAGAATCCTGCTCGAGCATTCTCGGAACGGAAGGACAGGTGTGAGCGAAGTAGCAACCCCCGCGCGGCACAGCCGCGGCCGGCGGCGTCCGAGGTTCCTGCGCGGTGTTCGCCGCATGGTCTATGTCCTGCTGGCGGTGGTCGCCGGGGTCGCGCTGTGGCAGGGCATGGGGGAGGGGGGCAGCATGGCCCGCGCGATCGGCGGTGCGGTTGTCGCCGCCGCCGTGATCGGCGTCGCCTACTTCGCCATCCTCTACTTCACCACCAGCGCATCCCGCCCGGTTCGGCATTTCATCCGCGACGCGGTCAAGGCGCGCAAGAAGCGGCGCCTGACGAACCTGGAGCGGGGCGTGCAAATGGTGACGTGGGTCGCCGCCGGCGCAACGGCGTGGCTGGTGCTCAACTTTCCGGACTACGAGCCGGACAAGCGGGAGCTCGCGTTCGCCTTGGTCGTTTCGGTGGCGTTCGCCGTCGGCGTGGTGCAGCTGGTCGGCTGGATCCTCAAGGGCTTCGTCCGCCCGGAGTGAGGCGGTCCCACGGGCCGGGACAAAACTGCTAGGGTGGACGCATGGCCACCCGCATCGAACACGACACTTTCGGTCCCGTCCAGGTCCCCGCGGACCGGCTCTGGGGCGCCCAGACGCAGCGCTCGCTGCAGAACTTCGACATCTCCGGCGAGCAGCAGCCCAGGGAGATCATCCGCGCGCTGGTGCAGATCAAGCGCTCGTCCGCCGTCGTGAACCACCTGCTCGGCCTGCTGGACCAGCAGAAGGCCGCTGCCATCGTGGCTGCGGCCGACGAAGTGCTGCAGGGCCGCCATGACGCCGAGTTCCCCCTGGTCGTGTGGCAGACGGGCTCAGGCACGCAGACCAACATGAACGTCAACGAGGTGCTGGCCAACCGTGCCAGCGAACTCCTGGGCGGCAGCCGCGGCGAGGGGCGCAAGGTCCACCCCAACGACGACGTCAACAAGAGCCAGTCGTCGAACGACGTCTATCCGACGGCGATGCACCTGGCCGCTGTCGACGCCATTCGCAACAAGCTGCTGCCTTCGCTGGCCCGCCTGAAGGACACCTTGGCCGCCAAGTCCGCGGCCTTTCGCGACATCGTGAAGATCGGCCGCACGCACCTGCAGGACGCGACCCCGCTCACGCTCGGACAGGAGTTCTCCGGCTACGTGGCGCAGCTCGAACAGTGCGACCGCCACCTGCATGCGTCCTTGCCGCACCTGTGCGAGCTGGCGCTCGGGGGTACGGCCGTGGGCACCGGCCTGAATGCGCCCGCAGGCTACGCGGAGAAGGTGGCGGAGGAACTGGCGCGCCTGACGGGGCTGCCCCTGGTCACCGCCAACAACAAGTTCGAGGTGATGGCGGCCGCCGATGCGCTGGTGCATGCGCATGGCGCCTTGAAGACGCTGGCCGCCAGCATGATGAAGATCGCCAACGACGTGTTCCCCACCGCCATGCATATCGCGGCCGTGGTAGGCATCGTCGAGCGCCTCTTGCCATCGCTCGATGTGCTCAAGACCACGCTGGCGCACAAGTCGCGCGCCTTTCACGACATCGTGAAGATCGGCCGCACGCACCTGCAGGACGCCACCCCGCTGACGCTCGGTCAGGAGTTCTCGGGCTATGCGGCCCAGCTTGCCCATGCCGAAAAGCACCTGCATGCCGCGCTGCCGCATCTGTACGAACTGGCGCTGGGGGGCACCGCGGTGGGCACCGGGCTCAATGCGCCGCCCGGCTAT
>JAQGMY010000169.1 GCA_028292105.1 Ramlibacter sp. | reverse complement strand
TCGAGCAGCTGGCGCGCGAGTTTCACCTGCCGAGTCCCCCAGTGCCGACCCGTCGCCTGCGTCCGGGCGCCCGGGGCGCGCGCCCGCACTGGCCCGGCGTCCTGCGGCGAGCGGGACGCACGGGCGGCGAGCTGCTGGAACTGCCGCGCCTGCGACGCACGGAGCAGCCGTTGCCGCTGCTGGTGCTGGTGGACGTGTCCGGCTCGATGGAACGCTACGCCCGGCTGCTGCTCGCCTTCCTGCACACCGCAACGCAAGCCCACCGGCAGCGCGACGTCTTCGCCTTCGGCACCCACCTGACCGACCTCACGCCCGCCTTCCGCATCGCCGACACCGACGCGATGCTGGCCGCGGCCAGTTCGGCGATCGACGATTTCGCCGGCGGCACGCGGCTGGGCGATTCGCTGGCGACCCTGCGGCGCCAGCATGCGCGCCGCCTGGTCGGACGGCGCACACTGGTGCTGGTGATCAGCGACGGGCTGGACACCGGCGAGCCGGACGAGCTGGCGCGGGAACTCGACTGGCTGACGCACCGCTGTCGGCGGCTGTTGTGGCTCAATCCGCTGCTGCGCTTCGAAGGCTATGCTCCATTGGCACGCGGCGCGGCCGTGCTGCACCGCCATGCGCATGCGATGCTCGCGGTGCACGACCTGAGCAAGCTGGAAGATCTGGCCGCCAGCCTGGCGCGGCTGCTGGCCAAATAGAAAAAGAAAAGGACAAGACCATGGAAATGCAAGGCAACCGCCGGCTGGCGGTCACGCAACAACAGGCCTGGGAGGCCTTGAACGACCCGGAAGTGCTCAAGACCTGCATTCCGGGCTGCGACAAGGTGGAAGCGACCGGGCCCGACCAGTACGCGATCGGCATGAGCGTGAAGGTGGGGCCGGTGTCGGCCAAGTTCGCCGGCAAGATCAAGCTGTCCGACGTGCAGCCGCCCACCAGCTACACCCTGGGCTTCGAGGGGCAGGGCGGCGCCGCGGGCTTCGGCAAGGGCAACGCCAAGGTGCACCTGGCGCCGGTGGCCGAAGGCGAGGGCTGCGAACTCACCTACACGGCGCAGGCGCAGGTCGGTGGCAAGATCGCGCAGGTCGGCCAGCGGCTGGTGGACGGCGTCGCCAAGTCGATGGCCGAAGACTTCTTTCGCCGCTTCGACGAAGAAATGCAGCGGCGTTATCCGGCACCGATGGAGCCCGCTGCCGCTGCCGCCGCCGGCGTCGAGCCCGTGCTGCCGCCGATCGGCGAAGCCGCTGCCCCGGTGAACCGCATCCCGCTCTGGGCCTGGATCGTGTTCGCCGTGGCCGTGGTGCTTGCCTTGCTGCTGCTCGCCCGCTGAGCGTCGGCGGCTTTGCTTGCGCCGCGCGCGAGCGGGCGACGCCGGGCGCGGACTGCTGGAAAAGGACGTGCGGCGCCGATTGCCCCATGGCTGCCCGCTGGCACCTGCGCTATGCTTTGGCCGCAGCAGTCGATCCCATGACATCTTCATTGCGCGAGCCTCGAACGGGCCTGGCGGGCTCCGCCGGAATGCCCTCGGCATGAGCTCCAACCCGCACCCGGACCGCCGTGGCCGCCGCCTGCTGCTAGGCGCCTCGGCGGCGCTGGCCGTCTGTCCCGCCCTGTCTTTTGCGCAGGCCGCGAACTACCCGACCCGCCCCATCAACCTGATCGTTCCCTGGCCCGCCGGCGGCCAGACCGACATCACCATGCGCATGCTGGCGGAACTGGGCGGCCGCCAGCTGGGCCAGCCGGTGATCGTGGAGAACCGGCCCGGCGCTGCCGGCACCCTGGTCGGCCCGGCACTGCGCAGCGCCCGGCCCGACGGCTATACCATCGGCCAGTTGCCGATCACGCTGTACCGCGCGCCCTTGCAGCGCAAGACCGCCTGGGATCCGCTGCGCGACATCCAGCCCGTGATCCAGGTCTCCGGCGTCACGTTCGGCATCGTCGTGCCCTTCGACTCCGCGTTCCGCTCGTTCGGCGACCTGCTCGCCTGGGGCCGTGAACATCCGGGGCAGCTGTCCGTCGGCTCGACCGGGATCGGCAGCACGGCCCACCTGGCGATGGAAGACGTCCTGTCGCGCGAGGGCGTGACCTACATCCACGTGCCGTACAAGGGCACGGCGGACCAGATGCTGGCGGTCGCCACCAGGACGCTGATGGTCGGCGTCAACTCCAGCGGTTTCGCGCCCTATGTCGAGACCGGGCGGCTGCGGCTGCTGGCGGTGTTCAACCAGCAGCGCAGCAAGCGCTGGCCCCAGGTGCCGACGATGCCCGAGCTGGGTTATCCGGAGGCCGTCTACACCTCTCCCTACGGCATCGGCGTGCCGGCGGGCACCGACGCCGGCATCGTGCGCAAACTCCATGACGCCTTTCGCACCGCGATGTTCGATCCCCTGCACCTGCAGGAACTGGCCAAGTACGACCAGCAGCCGGAATACCTGAACACCGCCGACTACGGCCGTTTCGTGCACGAGGTGACCGCGCGCGAAAAGCAGTTGCTGGCGCGCCTCGGCATCGCGGCACCGACCGAATGAGCGCCGCCGCACCGGTCCTCGCCTGCCGCGAAGTGTCCAAGCACTATGGCCGCACCGTCGCCCTCGACGCCGTGTCGCTCACGGTGGCTGCCGGCGAGATGGTGGCGCTGCTCGGTCCCAACGGCGCCGGCAAGTCGACGCTGTTCCAGCTGCTCACGGGCCTGTTCGTCGCCGACAGCGGCACGGTGGAAGTGCTCGGGGCCGACATGCGGCGCGACCCCGTGCGCGCACTGGCGCAGCTCGGCGTGGTGTTCCAGCAGCCGGCGCTGGACCTGAACCTGTCGGTGCGCGCCAGCCTGCGCTTTCATGCCGACCTGCACGGCCTGCCCACTGCCGTCTCGCGCCCGCGCATCGACGCCTTGCTCCAGCGATTCGGCCTGGCCGACGCCGCCAGGCAACTGGCGCGCGAATTCTCGGGCGGCAACCGGCGCAAGGTCGAACTGGTGCGGGCGCTGGTGCACGAACCGCGGGTGCTCCTGATGGACGAGGCGACGGTCGGCCTCGATCCGGCCTCGCGCACGCAACTGCTCGACGAGGTGCTGCGCGCCCAGGACGAACGCGGACTCGGGGTGCTGTGGGCCACCCACCTGGTCGAAGAAGCAGAGCGCGCCCAGCGGGTGGTCGTGCTGCACAAGGGGAAGGTTCGTTTTGACGGGACGGCCGCAGCGCTGCGCGACGCCCACGGCGGCGGCACGCTGGAACAAGCCTTCCTGCAACTCACCGGAGGAGGACGACATGAGGGGAAGAAAACTCCGGCCTAGGCTGTGGCTGGCCTGCGCCTTGTTCGCCGCCGCGGGCGGGACGGCACAGGCGCGCGACACCGGCAGGATCTTCGTGACCTCGGAGAAGGACAACGCGATCGTCGTCATCGACGGCGCGCGCGGGGAGGTGATGGCTACTTTGCCGATCTGCAAACGGCCACGCCACCAGCAACTCAGCGCCGATCGCCAGCAGCTGTTCGTCGCCTGCAGCGACGACCACCGCGTCCTGGTGTGGGACATCGCGGCGGGCAAGGTGATGGCCAGGCTCGACGTCGGCGAGGACCCGGAGATGTTCGACCTGAGTCCGGACGGCCGCATGCTCTATGTCTCCAACGAGGAGGACTCCGCGCTCACCGCCTTCGACCTGACCACGCGCAAGAAGCTGTTCGAGGTCAAGGTCGGCGGCGAGCCGGAAGGCGTCAAGGTCAGCGCCGACGGCAAGCTGGTGTACGTGACGTCCGAAGTCGCCAGCCTGGTGCACGTGATCGACGTCGCCACGCGCAAGGTGGTCAAGAACATCGCGGTGGGCAAGCGGCCGCGCCGCTTCCTGCTGGTCGGCGGCGACCTGTGGGTGACGAACGAACTGGATGGCAGCGTCAGCATCATCCGCACCGGCGACCACACGGTGCAGGGCACCATCGCCTTCAAGCCGCAGGGCATGCGCACCGAGGACGTCACACCGGTCGGCATGGCCTTGTCACCCGACGGCAAGACAGCGTACGTGGGCCTGGGCCGCGCCAACCATGTCGGCGTGGTCGACGTCGCCACCCGCGAGGTGAAAGGCTACGTGCTGGTCGGCAAACGCGCCTGGGGCCTGGCGGTGTCCCGTGACGGCAAGCGGCTGTACGTCGCCAACGGCTTGTCGGACGACATGACGATCGTCGACACCGCCACCCTGAAGGGCGTGCGGACCCTGAAGGTGGGACGGGTGCCGCACACGGTCGTGATCGACGACTGAGGCCATGCGTTCGCCGACATCTCCGCCGCGGCTGGCGCCTGTCACCCTTGCTCGGTGCTTCGCAGGGCCTGTCGCTGTACCTCGCGCTGGTGCCGGGATCGAACCCGCTCCATGGCCTGATACGTTATGAATGGGACCGTTGACATGATGCGACGCCGCACGCTTTGCGCGTTGGCCCTTGGCTCGATGGCGACAGCGGCGACCGCGCAGACGCGCACCTTCCTGCTCGGCCTGCTGACGCAGGCGGACGACGAGCGCTATGGCGCCCAGGCGCTGCAGAAAGCCTTTCCCGACTGGCCCTCGGGCCGGTCGGCACCGGCGGCGCAGATGGCGCTGGAAGACAGTGCGTTCGGCCTCCAGTCCGCCGGTTACGCCTCTTTCCGCCTGGTCACGGCGGAAGCAGCCGATGCGGCGGGCGTGGCCGCGTCCTTGCAGCAGTTGCTGCAGCAAGGCGTGAAGCACGTGGTGCTGGAACTGCCGGCCGCCGGCGTGGCCGCGGCGGCGGCGGCCGCCAAGGGACGCGACGTGATCCTGTGGAACGCCGCGGCCCCGGAAGACGCACTGCGCGCCGGCCAGTGCGCGGCCAACCTGCTGCACACGCTCCCCAGCCACGCCATGCAGATGGATGCCATCGCGCAGCTGCTGGTCGGGCGCAAGTGGAACCGGCCGCTGGTGCTGCACGGCACCTCCGCGGCCGACAAGCTGCTGCTGGCTGCCTTCCAGCGCAGCGCCAGGCGCTTCGGCCTCAAGCCGATGGCCGAGCGCCCCTTCAAGCTGTCGAACGATCCGCGCGAGCGCGACCTCGGCAACATCCGCCTGCTGACGGCCGAACGCGATTACGACGCCGTGGTGGTGCTCGACGCCCAGGGCGAGTTCGCGCGCGAGGCGCCGTACCGCGCGGTGCTGCCGCGGCCGGTGCTGGGCAGCAACGGCCTGACGGCCCAGGCCTGGCATCGCGCCTACGAGCGCAATGGCGGGCCGCAACTGACGCGCCGCTTCCAGCGCAAGGCCGGGCGGACCATGGGCAGCTACGACTGGGCGACCTGGATCGCCGCGCGCGCTGCCGCCGAAGTGGTGGGCGCGGACGCCAAGGCGGGCATCGCGCAACAACTGCAGGCACTCAAGCAAGGGACGGTGGCGGTCGACGGCTACAAGGGCCAGCGACTGAGCTTTCGCGCCTGGGACGGCCAGTTGCGCCAACCGATGCTGCTGGCGCACGGGGACGGCATCGCCGAGATCGCGCCGCTGGAGGGCTTCCTGCACCAGCGCAGCGCGCTCGACACCCTGGGCTACGACCTGCCCGAAACCGGGTGCAAGCCATGAAGCCGGCCCACGCGTTGCGCGCCATGCGGGCGGTGGCCGGCCGCGAGCTCAATAGCTTCGCGCGCCAACCCGGCCGGCTGATCTCGGCGCTGGTGCGGCCCTTGCTGTGGCTGCTGGTGTTCGCCGCCGGCTTCCAGAACGTGTTCGGCGTGGCGATCGCACCGCCCTACGAGACCTACATCGAGTACCGCGTGTACCTGCTGCCCGGGCTGCTGGGGATGGTGGCGCTGTTCAACGGCATGCAGAGTTCCCTGGCGATGGTCTACGACCGCGAGATGGGCGTGATGCGGCTGCTGCTGACCGCACCCTTGCCGCGCTGGTGGATCCTGGCGTGCAAGCTGGCGGGCGGGGCCACGCTGTCGCTGGCGCAGATGCTGGCCTTGCTGCTCGCCGCCTGGGCCTTCGGCATCGAGATCGAATGGCGCCATGTGCCCGGCGCGCTGGCAGTGATGCTGCTGGCGGCGCTGATGCTGGGCGCGCTGGGGCTGGTGCTGTCGGTGTACGTCAAGCAGCTGGAGAACTTCGCCGGCACGATGAATTTCGTGATCTTCCCGATGTTCTTCCTGAGCACGGCGCTGTATCCGCTGTGGAAACTGCAGGAGTCGGGCGCCTGGGTGGTTCATTCGATCGCGCGCTTCAACCCATTCACCCACGCGGTGGAGGCCGTGCGCTTCGCGCTGTACGGGCAGTGGCTGGTCGAGAGCCTGGCCGTGGTGGCCGCTTGCGCCA
Source organism: Ramlibacter sp. (assembly GCA_028292105.1). GTDB lineage: Bacteria > Pseudomonadota > Gammaproteobacteria > Burkholderiales > Burkholderiaceae_C > Ramlibacter. Next base: position 322 of record JAQGMY010000169.1, on the reverse strand, counting down.
TCGCCTTCTTTGCGCTGGCGCTGTGGGGTTACGACCCGCAACGCGGCGCGGTGCGCAAGCGGCCGGGGCCGCCTTGAGGCAGTTGGTGGGCTGAGGCGTTGAGGGTTGGGGGTTGGGGTGGTGCGCGCCCGTAGGTTGTGGGGCTCCGCCCCCAACGCCGACACGCCCACCCCGTAGGGTGTGCGGCTCCGCCGCGCACCACCCCAACCGCCAACGCCTCACCCCACCAACTGCCTCAAGGCGGCCCCGGCCGCTTGCGCACCGCGCCGCGTTGCGGGTCGTAACCCCACAGCGCCAGCGCAAAGAAGGCGATGGCGCAAGC
>JAQGMY010000156.1 GCA_028292105.1 Ramlibacter sp. | reverse complement strand
CTCGCGGATGCCGCCGTCGGCGATGATCGGCTTGGTCGCCACGCGGGCGCACCACTTGAGCGCCGACAGCTGCCAGCCGCCGGTGCCGAAGCCGGTCTTCATGCGCGTGATGCAGACCTTGCCCGGGCCGATGCCGACCTTGGTGGCGTCGGCGCCCCAGTTCTCCAGGTCGATGATCGCTTCAGGCGTGCCGACGTTGCCGGCGATGACGAAGGTGTCCGGCAGCTTCTTCTTGATGTGCCAGATCATTTCCTTGACCGTGTCGGCATGGCCGTGAGCGATGTCGATCGTCACGTACTCGGGCACCAGGCCCTCGGCGGCCAGCTTGTCGATGGCTTCGTAGTCGGCCGGCTTCACGCCTACCGAGATCGAGGCGAAGGCGCCCGCTTCCTTCATCTTGCGCACGAAGCGCACGTTGTCCAGGTCGAAGCGGTGCATCACGTAGAAGTAGCCGTTCTGGGCCAGCCAGAGGCAGATCCTGTCGTCGACCACCGTCTTCATGTTGGCCGGCATCACCGGCAGCTTGAAGCGGCGGCCGCCGAATTCCAGCGACGGGTCGCATTCCGAGCGGCTCTCCACGCGGCACTTGCGCGGCAGCAGCAGCACTTTCTCGTAATCGAAGATTTCCATGTTTCCAGGCTCCAAAAGCTGTTCAGCAACAGTGAGCGCTTGGATCGGACCCGGAATGCGTCGTGCGCGACAGGCACAAACGAGACCGGGCCACAAATGCTTGGGCCCGGTGATTGATTCTACTTTCCCGCGCCTAGCCGGAACATTCGGTCTGCCCGATAGCCCTGATACGGCCGCGTGCATCCTGCAGCACGCCCACCAGCCGCAGCCGCTCCGCCCGGGCGCCGGCGTGGATCTGCAGCGCCCGCATGTCGGCCAGCCCGCCTGGGCCGCGGCGCGTGGCCTGGTCCCAGTCCGGCCGGAACACGTTGCGCACCAGGTTGCGGGCCACCGGGCTGCCCTCGGTGCCGGCGGGTAGCCGTTCGACCAGCAGCAGCCAGGGCCGCCAGGACGCGCGGCCGGGCTTTTTCAGCTCGATCGAGGCAGCGATGTAGTCGTTGAAGGCGTCGCCCTGGGCCAGCCGAAGTGGCGGCGCCTGTCCGGTGCGCCGGCTGGTGACGGCGTCGGACCGCTGCGGCACCCCGCGCCCCAGGGCGTCAAGACGCTCCACGCCCTCGGCCAGCGCCACCGAGGAGAGCGGCGCGTCCTCGCCCATGCGTCCCGGCAGGATCCAGTCGAGTGCCAGGGTGTCGCCCGCGGCCGCGGGTGTTTTCGGGTCGCGCCAGCAGTCGGGGCAATCGGCCGAGATGAAGCGCTCCAGCAGCGCCGCCGGCCGGGCTGCGCCTTCGCTGGTGCACAAGGCGTGGCCGCCGACCGGCAGGAGGGCCAGCAGCAGGGGGAGGGCAAGACGGTAAAGCACGGCGGCTGCGATGGTAGGCGGGTTCGCACGCTACGGGCAGCCCGCCGACCTTTTTACAATGCTCCATGTTCCCAGAAGTCTCCGCCGACTTGCCGCTGCTGCAGTCACTCAACCCGGAGCAGCGTGCCGCCGTCACCCTGCCACCCGAGCACGCCCTCATCCTCGCGGGGGCCGGCTCGGGCAAGACCCGCGTGCTGACCACGCGCATCGCCTGGCTCATGTCCACCGGCCAGATGGGGCCCGGCAACGTGATGGCCGTCACCTTCACCAACAAGGCCGCCAAGGAAATGATGACGCGCCTGACGGCGATGCTGCCGGTCAACGTGCGCGGCATGTGGATCGGCACCTTCCACGGCCTGTGCAACCGCTTCCTGCGCGCCCACTACAAGCTCGCCGGCCTGCCGCAAAGCTTCCAGATCCTGGACACGCAGGACCAGCTGTCGGCCGTCAAGCGGCTGATGAAGCAGCACAACGTGGATGAGGAGCGTTTTCCCGCCAAGGAGCTGCAGTGGTTCATCGCCGGCTGCAAGGAAGAGGGCCTGCGTGCCGGTGCCGTCGATGTGCGCACGGAAGAGGACCGCCGCAAGGTCGAGGTCTACCAGCTGTATGACGAACAGTGCCAGCGCGAAGGCGTGGTCGACTTCGCCGAGCTGATGCTGCGCAGCTACGAAGTGCTGCGCGACAACGACCCGATCCGCGAGCACTACCAGCGCCGCTTCCACCACATCCTGGTCGACGAGTTCCAGGACACCAACAAGCTGCAGTACGCCTGGCTGAAGATGTTCGCCGGCAGCACCAGCTCGGTGTTCGCGGTGGGCGACGACGACCAGAGCATCTATGCCTTTCGCGGCGCCCGCGTGGGCAACATGGCCGACTTCGTGCGCGAGTTCGACGTCAAGCACCAGATCAAGCTGGAGCAGAACTACCGCAGCTTCAGCAACATCCTGGACTCCGCCAACGCGCTGATCGCGCACAACAAGACGCGCCTTGGCAAGAACCTGCGCACCGACCAGGGGCCGGGCGAGCCGGTCAGGGTCTACGAAGCGCCGACCGACATCGCCGAAGCGCAATGGATGGTCGAGGAGATCCGCCACCTGGTGCGCGGCGACGGGCCCGAAGGCGGCATTGCGCGGCAGGAGATCGCGGTGCTCTATCGCAGCAACGCGCAAAGCCGGGTGATCGAGACCTCCTTGTTCAATGCGGCCGTGCCTTACCGCGTCTACGGTGGCCTGCGATTTTTCGAGCGGGCCGAAATCAAGCACGCGCTTTCGTACCTGCGCCTGCTGGAGAACCCGCACGACGACACCAGCTTCCTGCGGGTGGTGAACTTTCCCGCCCGCGGCATCGGTGCGCGGTCGGTGGAACAGCTGCAGGACGCGGCGCGCGCCAGCGGCTCGTCGCTGCACGATGCGGTGGGCGCCACCACCGGCAAGGCCGGCGCCAACCTCGCCGCCTTCGTCACCAGGATCGACAGGATGCGGGTCGAGACCGAAGGCCTGACGCTGCGCGAGATCATCGAGGTGATGCTGCAGCAAAGCGGCCTGGTCGACCACTACCGGGCCGAGCGCGATGGTGGCGACCGCATCGAGAACCTGGAGGAACTGGTCAACGCGGCCGAGAGTTTCGTCACGCAGGAAGGCTTCGGCCGGGATGCGGTGGCGCTGCCGATCGACGAACTGGGCAGCACCATGCTGCGGCAGTCACCGGCCAGCCAGGGGCTCGATCCGAGCCTGCCCGAAACCAACGAGCCGGCGCCCGACTACGTGCCGCCGGACGCCGACACGGGCGAGACGCTGTCGCCGCTGGCCGCCTTCCTCACCCACGCCGCGCTGGAGTCCGGCGACAACCAGGCGCAAGCCGGCCAGGAGGCGGTGCAACTGATGACGGTGCACTCGGCCAAGGGCCTGGAGTTCGATGCCGTCTTCGTCACCGGCCTCGAAGAGGGCTTGTTCCCCAGCGAGCGCTCGATGACCGAGAACCAGGGCCTCGAGGAAGAGCGGCGCCTGATGTACGTGGCCATCACCCGCGCGCGCAAGCGCCTGTACCTCAGTTATTCGCAGACGCGGCTGCTGCACGGGCAGACGCGCTACAACATCAAGAGCCGGTTCTTCGACGAACTGCCGGAAGCGTCGCTGAAGTGGCTGACGCCCAAGAACCAGAACTTCGGCGGCTCCTCGTTCGGCTACGGCATGGGCTACCCGAGCTCCCGGCAGGGTGGGTCGTCGTCCGGCGGCTACGCGCAGAACTACGGGCGCAGCGAGACCTTCGCCAGTCCGCCGGTGCCGGTGCAGAAGGCGGATCCCGGCCACAGCCTGCGGCTCGGCATGCAGGTGTTCCACGCCAAGTTCGGCGAGGGCACGGTGCTGACGCTGGAGGGATCGGGGCCGGATGCCCGCGCGCAGATCAATTTCCCGCGGCACGGGCACAAGTGGCTGGCGCTGTCGGTGGCCAAGCTGACACCGGTGAACTGACGCCTGTAGGGTGTGCAAGCTTGCTTGCGCACCATGCCCGCGCCGCTCGGTGCGCAAGCAAGCTTGCACACCCTACGAGGGTACGGGCAGCGCATCTCACCCGTAGTGCCAGTCGCTTTCCGGCAGCGATTGCAGGAACAGCCAGGTGGTGTTCATGAGGTTGTGCGTGGCGGCCCATTCGACCTGGTGGCGAAAGCACATGCTCTTGGCCAGGGCCGGGGTGGCCGCCCAGGCGGAGCCGGTGAACGGCTCCGGCGGCAGGGCCTGGCCGTCCGCATGCGCTTCCAGCATCCGGTAGAACTCCAGCCACCGGGTGGGCTGCAGGCACACGCGATTGTTCTTGCGGATCTCGGCGATCACGTCGTAGAGCCTGACCTCCTGCGGCGCGAGCGCCAGGGGCTGCGGCGCCGGGCCGGGCGTCGGCAGCAGGGGCAGCGGTTCGGTCGGGGCGTCGAAGTCGACGCCGTACGCCATCGGGACGGTGATCGGTTCGGTCTCGGCGAACGATCGGGCCGCCCCCTTGATCCAGGGTTTGCCGAGCATGTGCGCTCCTCAGGGGAATCCGTGCAATGTAACAAGAAATTACAGGACCGTCATGCGAAAGTCGCCTGTCAGCGCGCGCAGCTTCAACGCTCCCGATCCCCGCTGCGCGCCGCTGACGCTACCTCGCCGGCTGCTGCAGCGGATGCACCCCGCCCGGCTCCATGTACCCGGCGCCATCCTTCACCCCGCGCCGCCCGGCGATCTCCCAGGCGGTGCGCTGGCCGATCAGCCGCGCCAGCCGTTCCAGTTCCTCGTCGGTGTGGTTGATGGCATTCGCGGGCGTCAGCAGGCGGCCGTTCTTCGGCTGGACCTCGCCCCAGAACGACTGGTGGTACTCGGACTGCGACACCACGCGGTCGCTGCCCACGGCCAGGTCCACCGTGCCGTAGCAGTTGCAGAAGTAGCTGCGCTGGTCCTGGTCGGCAAAGATCTCGGTGTACACCCCGGTGCCGCGGATACCGGCCGTGAGCGTCGGCGTGACGATGCGGCGCGGGTTGCCGCGTCCCCACGCGCTCGCCACGGCGCCGGTCAACATGCGCAGCACGCTCACGGTGGTGAGCGTGTTGCCGCGCTCCACCACCAGCAGCGAATTCTGGCGCACCTGGAAGGCGGCGGAGCCCAGCACGAAGATCAGGTGCGCGCCCGGCCCGGTCTCGATCCGGTCGCCGGTCTGGATGGTCTGCTCCTGCCGCAACCGCTGGCCGTTCAGCGCGACGTCGCCCCGCAGTTCCACCACGTTGCTGCGCTGCTGGGCGTGCGCGGCCGCGAAGCCGCCTGCCGCCGTCCACGCAGCGGCTGCCTGCAGGAAGCTGCGCCGCCGGAACCAGAGCAATTCCTCTTCGGTGCGTCCCAGCAAGGTGTGCTGCGTCATGGTGCTTTCTCGGTCAGGTGGCGGGGGGTGATGGCGAAGCGCTCTCGGGCGTCGCCTCGAAGCTGTCGCGGAAGGTGAAATACAGCGAGCTGGAGAACATGGTCACCAGCAGCAGCACGGTCGGCATCATCACCGTGCGGGCCACCGCGACGCCCCCCAGCAGCATGCCGATGGTGCTGAAGAGGAAGCCGACGATCAGGAACACGAGCAGCCAGGTGAAGCCGTAGACCAGCATGGCCCCGATGTTGCGGAAACAGGCCACGACGCTGAAGAACAGGCTCTTGGCCGGCGTCACGCCATGCCAGTGGACCAGGGCCGGCGCATGCCAGAACAGCACCACCAGCGGAAAGTGCAGCAGCATCACGATCAGCATCACAGGATCGACCTGGGGATTCTGCGGTTCGACGGCGGGCGGCGCGCCGGCCAGCAATTTGCCAAGCTGGGTGACCAGCAGCGAAGCCACCATGTAGATCACGCCCAGCACCAGCATGGCCCGGCCGCGCTGCTTGCCGGCGCGAAACGCGCTCAGCAGCACCGTCGGCATCGGGAAGCGGCCGCTGGCCGCCTCCGCGGTGGCCGCCATGAGGCCCAGGGTGGCCGCGGGCACCAGCATGGCGGCGAGCATCTGGCCGACGATGGGCACCACGGACAGCACCAGCACCGCCGCCATGTACATGAAGAACAGCCCGGTCAACGCCAGCGGCTGCTTCAGGAAGGTTTGCATTCCGAGTTTGACCCACAGGATGCCGGTACGCGCGGGAACGATGTTCAGTTTCACGGAATGGTCGGAAAGGGGTGGCACCGGCGGCAGGAGGCGCCGCCGGGGTAGGGCTCGGTCGAATTTAACGCAATCGCGCGACCGGGCCGCCGCATCAAAGCGCGTCGGCCGTGACCGGATGCAGGACGCGCTGGCGCAGCACGCGTTCGAAGTGGCGGGGATCGTGCGCCTGGAGCAGCGCCGCCTCGCGCGGCAGGTGGAAGTCCCAGAGGCGGGAGATCCAGAAGCGCAGGGCGCCGGCGCGCAGCATGGCGGGCAGCAGCTGGCGCTCGGCGGCGGCCAGTGGACGCACGCCGGCATAGGCCTGCACGAAGGCGCGCGCGCGCTCGGCGTCGTGGGCGCCGCTGGCCAGGTCGATCGCCCAGTCGTTCAGGCAGACGGCGATGTCGAACAGCCAGCTGTCGACGCCCGCGAAATAGAAGTCGAAGAAGCCGGTCAGCCGGCCCTCCTCGAACATCACGTTGTCGCGAAAGAGGTCGGCGTGGATCGGCCCCCGGGGCAATGCGGCATAGGCGGAGCCGGCGGCGACGTGGTTCTGGAAGGCGAGCTCGCCGCGCAGGAGCGCCGCCTGGGCCGGCTCGACAAAGGGCAGCACCACCGGCACCGTCTGGTTCCACCAGGCCAGGCCGCGCAGGTTGGGCTGGTGGCGGTCGTAGCCGCGCCCCGCCAGGTGCATGCGCGCCAGCATCGCACCGACGGCGGCGCAATGTTGCGGCCCGGGCGCCAGTTCGCTGTGTCCCGGCAACCGGTTGACCACGGCGGCGGGCTTGCCGCACAGCTTGTGCAGGATGTCGCCGTTGCGGTCGGCCGCCGGGTCCGGCACGGGGATTCCGTGCTGGGCCAGGTGCTTCATCAGGTGCAGGTAGAAGGGCAGCTGCTCGAAGGTCAGCCGCTCGAACAGCGTCAGCACGAACTCGCTCTTGCCGACCAGGTCTTCCGTCGTGACGAAGTAGTTGGTGTTCTCGATGCCGCCCTGGATGCCGCGCAGCGCGGTGAGCTCACCCAGCTTCAGCTCGCGCAGCAGCGCCCGCGCCTCGTCTTCCGAGACTTCGGTGAAGACGGCCATTCTAGAAGTTGAGGAAGTTCCAGACGCGCTGCTTGCGCTCGGCCAGTCCGTCACGGCCGTCGGCCGGGCGGCTGCGGGCCATGTCGTTGGGCGGCAGTTCGTAAGCGGGCACGGCGGCCTTGGGCTGCACGGTGACGCTTTGCACCTGCCCGCCGACGCGCACTTCATCGATGCTGTTGCCGGCATCTTCATGGTGCAGGCGCTCGATCTTCTGGTTCTTGCGCGCTTCCCCATCGGGCTCGCGCGTGATCGGCGCCTGCGCCCAGGTGGCCAGCGGAAGAAGGGCGATCAGGAGCAGTGTGGCGCGCATGGCTTGATTGTAGGGGGAGCCGGGAAAACGGACATCCTGAACGCAGAGGACGCAAAGGTTCTGCAGAAGTCGCAGAACTGAAGGAAAACTTCGAGTGGAAGTCCTTTTGCGTCTTCTGCGAAACCTCCGCGTCTTCTGCGTCCGGCTCTCCGCCCCCGGCTGTCCGCGCCCGGCTGTTTCTCTCCCGCAGGCACAATCCTTTCATGAGTGACACGGACCAAGTCCCCATCCCCGAACCCAAGGTGCTGTTGCTGGTGGACGGCTCCAGCTACCTGTACCGCGCCTTCCATGCCATGCCCGACCTGCGGGCCGTTCCCGGCGATCCCACCAGCCCCGCCACCGGGGCCATCCGCGGGATGATCAACATGATGCAGAAGCTGCGGCGCGACGTCCGCGCCGACTACGCCGCCTGCGTGTTCGACGCGCCCGGCGGCACCTTTCGCGACGAGATCTATCCCGAGTACAAGGCCACGCGCAACCCGATGCCGCCGGACCTGCGCACGCAGATCGAGGCCATCCACGAGGTGGTGCGGCTGCTCGGATGGAAGGTGCTCAACGTGCCCGGCGTGGAAGCCGACGACGTGATCGGCACGCTGGCCTGCATGGGCACCCAGCACGGCATGCAGACCATCATCTCCAGCGGCGACAAGGACCTGTCGCAGCTGGTCAACGAGAACGTGACGGTGATCGACACCATGAACGACCGCCGCCGCGACGTCAAGGGCGTGGAAGCGGAGTTCGGCGTGCCGCCTTCGCTGATGGTGGACTACCAGACGCTGGTCGGCGACGCGGTCGACAACGTGCCGGGCGTCGACAAGGTCGGCCCCAAGACGGCGGTGAAGCTGCTGCTGGAGTACGGCTCGCTGGACAACCTGGTCGCCAATGCCGACAAGGTCAAGGGCGCCGTGGGCGAGAACCTGCGCAAGGCGCTGGACTGGCTGCCCAAGGGTCGCGCGCTCCTGACGATCCGCAAGGACTGCGACTTGAAGGACCATATCCCGGGCGTCCCGTCGCTGGAAGACATCGCGGTCCTCGGCCAGGACGTCGAGAAGCTCAAGGAGTTCTACGACCGCTACGGCTTCAAGGGCCTGGTCAAGCAGCTGGAGACGCACGACGTGCCCCCCGAGCTGATCGAGGAGCAGCGCAGCAAGAAGAAGGTCGGCCCGGGCGAGCGCGCGCCGGCGGGCGTGTTCGAGGAGCCGGACCTGTCCGGCCTGTCGCAGGCCACCAACCTGCAGTACGACACCATCTTCACCTGGGAAGAATTCGGGCCCTGGCTGGCGCGCATCGAGGCCGCGCAGCTGGTGGCGTTCGACACCGAGACCAATTCGCTCGACGAGATGCAGGCGGAGATCGTCGGGCTGTCCTTCAGCACCGAGCCCGGCATCGCCTGCTACATCCCGCTGGCGCACGACTACCAGGGCGCGCCCGACCAGTTGCCGCGCGACGAAGTGCTGCAGCGGCTGAAGCCCTGGCTGGAGAACCCGGACCAGCACAAGGTCGGCCAGCACATCAAGTACGACCGGCATGCCCTTGCCAACCACGGCATCGAGGTGCGCGGCTACGTGCACGACACCATGCTGCAAAGCTACGTGCTGGAAGTGCACAAGCCGCACAGCCTGGCCAGCCTGGCTGAGCGCCACCTCGGGCGCACCGGCATCGACTACGAAACGATCGCCGGCAAGGGTGCGCACCAGATCACCTTCAACCAGGTGCCGATCGACAAGGCGGCGGAGTATTCCTGCGAGGACTCGGACCAGACGCTCGACGTGCACCTGGCGCTGTGGCCCAAGCTGGAGCGCGACTCCAGGCTGCGCTTCATCTACCAGCTCGAGATGCAGAGCAGCGAAGCGCTGTACCGCGTCGAGCGCAACGGCGTGATGATCGACGCCGCGGCCCTGCAGCGGCAAAGCCACGAGCTCGGCCAGCGCATCATGCATCTGGAGCGGGAGGCGCACGACCTGGCCGGCCAGCCCTTCAACCTGGGCAGCCCCAAGCAGATCGGCGAAGTGTTCTTCACCAAGCTGGGATTGCCGGTGGTGAAGAAGACGGCGAGCGGCGCCCCCAGCACGGACGAGGAAGTGCTCGAAAAGCTGGCCGAGGACTATCCGCTGCCGGCCAAGCTGCTGGAGCACCGCTCGCTGTCCAAGCTCAAGGGCACCTACACCGACAAGCTGGCGCAGCTCGCGCTGCCGCGCACCGGGCGCGTGCACACGCACTATGCGCAGGCCGTCGCCGTCACCGGCCGGCTGTCGAGCAATGACCCCAACCTGCAGAACATTCCGGTCAAGACGCCCGAAGGCCGGCGCGTGCGCGAAGCCTTCGTCGCGCCCGCCGGCAGCGTGATCGCCAGCGCCGACTATTCGCAGATCGAGCTGCGCATCATGGCGCACATCAGCGGCGACGAGTCGC
>JAQGMY010000120.1 GCA_028292105.1 Ramlibacter sp. | reverse complement strand
TGCGCGACAACCGCATCAACATGATCTACGAAGGCACGAACACCGTGCAGTCGCTCGACCTGATGGGCCGCAAGGTGCTGGGCAACAACGGCGCCACGCTGAAGAAGTTCGGCAAGCTGGTGGCGCAGCTGGTCGAAGAGGAAGGCGTGAACGAGAAGATGGCCGAGTTCATCAACCCGGTGGCCTACCTGGGCGACCAGGTCACCAAGCTCACCACCGAGCTGGGCTTCAAGGCTTTCCAGAACGCCGATGAAGTGGGCGGCGCGGCCGTCGACTACCTGCGGGTGCTGGGCCACCTGGTGTTCGGCTACCTGTTCGCACGCATGGCGCAGGTGGCGCTGAAGGAGATCGAGGGCGGCAACACCGACCCGTTCTACCAGGCCAAGCTGCAGACGGCGCGCTTCTATTTCGCCCGTCTGTTCCCGGAGACCGCGACGCTGATGCGCACCGCCCGTTCCGGCGTGAACAACCTGCTGGACACGGAAGCGGCACTGGCATGAGCAAGCTCGCCAAACATGTCATCGCCGCATCCAGTCATGTCATCCCGGGCTTGACCCCGGATCCATGCAGCCGCAGCCATGGATTGCGGGTCAAGCCCGCAATGACATGGGTTGCGGTCCTGTTCGCGTGCGGCACCGCCTTCGCGCAGTCCACCCCCGTCGGCACCTGGCGCAGCGTCGACGACAAGACCGGTGAAGCGAAGGCGGAGATCCGCATCGTCGACAACGCCGGCGTGCTGTCCGGGCGCATCGAAAAGCGCCTGGCCAAGGACGCCAAGCCGGACGCAGTCTGCGAGGAGTGCAAGGACGAGCGCAAGGGCAAGCCGATCCAGGGCCTCGAGATCATCCGCGGAGCCCAGAAGGCGCAAGGCAAGGACGTCTGGGAAGGCGGCAAGATCCTCGACCCGGAAAACGGCCGCGAGTACACGCTGCGGCTGACCCCCGTCGATGGCGGCAGCAAGCTGGATGTGCGCGGGTCCTTCGGGCCGTTCGGGCGCACGCAGACCTGGGTGCGGGTGCAATAACAGAGGCGGGAACAGACCCATGTACAAAGATCAAGACGAACGCGCCGGCGTGCAGCCCGCGCAGGGCGAGCCCCGGCCGGCCAACCGCTTCCAGGTGAGGAAGGTGGCAGTGCTGGGCGCCGGCGTGATGGGCGCGCAGATCGCGGCCCACCTGGTGAACTGCAAGGTGCCGGTGGTCCTGTTCGACCTGCCGGCCAGGGAAGGCCCGAAGAACGGCATCGTGGCCAAGGCCGTCGACGGCCTCAAGAAGCTCAAGCCGGCGCCGCTGGGGGTGCCGGAAGACGCGACCCTCATCCAGCAGGCCAACTACGAAGAGCACATGGCGCTGCTGGGCGAATGCGACCTGGTGATCGAGGCGATCGCCGAGCGCATGGACTGGAAGCTGGACCTGTACAAGAAGATCGCGCCGCACCTGGCGCCGCATGCGATCGTCGCGTCCAACACCTCCGGCCTGTCGATCACGAAGCTGTCGGAGGCGCTGCCGGAATCGATCAAGCCGCGCTTTTGCGGCATCCACTTCTTCAATCCGCCGCGCTACATGCTGCTGGTGGAACTGATCGCCACGCCGACCACGCAGGCGTCCATCGTCGACGAACTGGAAGCGTTCGTCACCAGCGGGCTGGGCAAGGGCGTGGTGCGGGCCAGGGACACGCCCAACTTCATCGCCAACCGGGTCGGCATCTCCGGCATGCTGGGGACGATGCGCGAGGTGGAGAAGTTCGGGCTCGGCTACGACGTGGTCGACGACCTCACGGGCAAGAAGCTGGGGCGCGCATCGAGCGGCACTTTCCGGACGGCGGACGTCGTCGGCCTGGACACGATGGCGCACGTGATCAAGACACTGCAGGACACGCTGTCGGCGCAAACCGACCCGTTCTACGGCAGCTTCGGTACGCCGGAAGTGCTGAAGACGCTGCTGGAGCTGGGCAACCTGGGCCAGAAGTCCAAGGCCGGTTTCTACAAGAAGGTCGGCCGCGACATCCTGCGCTTCGACGCCGCGAGCAAGCAGTACGTCGCCGGCGGGCAGAAGGCCGACGAGGTGTACGGCCGCATGCTCAAGAAGCCGGCGGCCGAGCGCTTGAAACTGCTGCGCCATGCCACGGGCGCGCAGGGCCAGTTCCTCTGGTCCATCCTGCGCAACGGTTTCCACTACGCCGCCGTGCACCTGGCGACCATCGCCGAGACGGCGCGCGACGTCGACCAGGCCATGCGCTGGGGTTTCGGCATGAAGCAGGGGCCGTTCGAGCTGTGGCAGGAAGCCGGCTGGCTGCAGGTGGCGCAGTGGGTGCAGGAAGACATCGATGCCGGCAAGGCGCTGTCCACGGCGCCGCTGCCGGACTGGGTCTTCAAGGGCCCTGTCGCCGATGCCGGTGGCGTGCACACGGCGCAGGGTTCGTGGAATCCGACCGCGGGAAGCTTCGAGGCGCGGCGCGAGTTGCCGGTGTACCGCCGGCAGTTGTTTCCCGAGTTGCTGCGCGGCGAAGCCGGTCCGCGGTTCCAGACCGCCGGCCGCACGCTGCACGAGGACAAGAACCTGCGGTTGTGGACGCTGGACGAGCAGGTGCTGATCGCCAGCCTCAAGACCAAGATGCACGTCATCAGCCCGGAGGTCTGCGAGGGCCTGGTGCAGGCGGTGGAGACGGCGGAAAAGGAATTCCAGGGACTGGT
>JAQGMY010000112.1 GCA_028292105.1 Ramlibacter sp. | reverse complement strand
TGCTGCACGGCAGGCCGCTGGTCGACTGGGTCGTGGACAAGGCGCGCCAGCTCGGCGACGAAGTGCTGGTGGCCTGCGCGGCCGGCATGGAAACACCGGCCGGGGCGGTGCGCGTCGAAGGCGGCCTCACGCGGCAGCACAGCGTGCAACGGTTGGTCGAGCAGGCAAGTGCGCCCTGGGTGCTGCTGTGGGACGCCGCCAGCCCGTTCGCCTCCGTCGCCTCCGTCCGCAGCCTGCTGGCGGCGGCCGCGAGCACCGGCGTGGCCGCTTCCTGCGCGCCGACCGAAGTCCCCTGGCTGGAGCTGGAGAACGGCCGCGTTCGCCGCGCGCATCCGTCCGGAAGCGCCGGCCGTTCGCAGAACCCGCAGGCCTACCGGCGCGACTTGCTGCTCGCCGCCGTGCGGCGCGCCGCCAGCGAAGGATGGACGGCGCAATCGACCTTGCAGCTGGTGCTGCGGGCCGGGCACGAGGCCACCGTCATCCGTGGTGAAAAGCTGAACTTCAAGCTCACCACGCCGGAAGACCTGCTGCTGGCCCGGGGCCTGCTGGCCCAGCTGCAGAGCTGACGAGATTGCGGCGATCGCGCGAGCTGCGTACGATGGCCTTTCCGTTCTTGCCGGAGGAGTCTGGTGGCACCTCATCGCGACATCGCTGCACGGCGCACGCTGGCCCTCGTGGGGCCCAGCGCGGCCGGCAAGACGAGCCTGGCGGAAGCCTTGCTGTGGAAGGCCGGCGTCCTGGGCGCGCCGGGCAGCGTGGAGAAGGGCAACACCGTCTCGGACCACGACCCGCTGGAAAAACAGGCGCTGCGGTCGCTGAACGCCACGCTCCTGCACTTCACGCACCGCGGCATCACCATCCACCTGATCGACACCCCCGGCGCCCCTGACTTCCTGGGCCAGTCGCTGCCGGCATTGGAGGCGGTGGAAACGGCGGCCATCGTCATCAACGCGTCGGCCGGCATCGAGCCCATGGCGGTGCGCATGATGGAGTGGGCCAGGCAGCGCGAGCGCGATCGCATCATCGTGGTCAACAAGATCGACGCGCTGGGCGTCAACCTGGAAGCCCTGGTGGCGCAGATCCAGGCAGCGTTCGGGCGCGAATGCCTGCCGCTGAACCTGCCGTCGCAGCGCGGCGAACGCGTCGTCGACTGCTTCTGGAAGCGCACGGACAACGGCCCGCGGGCCGACTTCTCCTCGGTCGAAAAGGCACATCGGGCGCTGGTGGAGCAGGTGGTGGAAGTGGACGCCGATTTCGTCGAGCGCTACCTGAACGACGGCGACGTCGACCCCGGGGAACTGCATGCGCCGCTGGAGCAGGCGCTGCGCGAAGGCCACCTGGTGCCGATCTGCTTCGTCTCGTCGCGCACCGGCGCCGGCGTGCCGGAGCTGCTGGACGTCATCGAGCGGCTGCTGCCGGACCCGAGCGAGAGCAATCCGCCGGCCTTCCTGGAAGGCGAAGGCGAAGACGCACGGCCGGTCGCCGCGACCACCGACCCCGACCGGCACGTGCTCGCCCACGTCTTCAAGGTGACGCAGGATCCCTACGTCGGCAAGATGGGGGTGGTGCGGGTACACCAGGGCACGCTGACGCGCGACAGCCAGCTGTACGTGGGCGACGGCCGCCGCCCTTTCAAGGTGGGCCACCTCTTCATGCTGCAGGGCAAGGAGCTGCGGGAGGTGGCGAAGGCGGTGCCCGGCGACCTGTGCGCGATCGCCAAGGTGGAGGAACTGCATTTCGACGCGGTGCTGCACGACGCCGCCGAAGACGCGCACATCCACCTCAAGCCGCTGGACTTTCCGGTGCCGGTGCACGGCGTGGCGATCGAGCCCAAGCGGCGCGGTGACGAACAGCGGTTGCACGACATCCTGCAGAAGCTGGTCAGCGAAGACCCGTGCCTGCGCGTGGAGCACGCGGTCAGCACCAACGAGACGGTGGTGTACGGACTCGGTGAGCTGCACCTTCGCACGCTGCTGGAACGGCTGGCCGAAGTGCACAACTGCCAGGTCACCACGCGGCCGCCGCGCATCGCATACCGCGAAACCATCACCACGGCGGCCGAAGGGCACCATCGGCACAAGAAGCAGACCGGCGGCGCCGGCCAGTTCGGCGAAGTGTTCCTGCGCATCGAGCCCTTGCCGCGCGGCAGCGGCTTCCAGTTCGTCGACGAGGTGAAGGGCGGCGCCATCCCGCACAACTTCATTCCGGCCGTGGAAAAAGGCGTGCGGCAGGCGATGGAGCAGGGGGTGGTCGCGGGCTACCCGGTGGTCGACCTGAAGGTCGTCGTCTTCGACGGCAAGCACCACACCGTCGACAGCAAGGAGATCGCCTTCATCAGCGCCGGCAAGAAGGCGCTGATCGCGGCGGTGCAGGCGGCGCGGCCCTGCCTGCTGGAGCCCATCGTCGACGTGGAGATCGCCGCCCCGGATCAGCACATGGGCGACATCACCGGCGACCTGGCCGCGCGCCGCGGGCAGGTGAGCGGCACCCACTCGGGAGCTGCCGGGTCGCTGACGGTGCTCGCCCAGGCGCCGCTGGCGGAGCTGGCGAGCTACCAGCTGCGGCTGAACTCGCTGACCGGCGGGCAAGGTCGCTACACGATCTCCTTCAGCCACTACGAGCCGGTGCCGCCGACGCTGCAACAGCAGCTGGCTGCGCAATACAAGGTTCGGGACGAGGCCTGAGCACGGGGTGCATGGATCACGGGGCCAGCCCGGGATGACATCCCATACCCGTCGTTCCCACTCACTCCTCCGCCCCCGCGTCATTCCCCCGCGTCATCCGTCCCTTCGTCACCCGCTCCTTCGTCATTCCGCCCCTTCGTCATTCCCGCGAAGGCGGGAATCCAGAGCTCCCAGCAAAAAGCCGCGCAACGCGCGGCTTTCTTCAATGCCCTGGGTCCTGCCGCAGCCCGCCCTCGCGCCGGCGGCGAAGACCACGGGGTTCTCAGCCCCGCCCCGCCTGTCCGCGCGGGCCGCGGCCACCATCGTCCCCATCCCGCTGCCAGCGGCCGTCACGCCCCGCAGGCGCCTGTTGCGGCGGCGACGGCTGCACCCGATAGGTCGGTGATGGCTGCTGTTGTTGTTGCTGCCGCTGCTGCATCCGCACCGCCTGCTCCTGCTGCAGCCGGCCATCCTGCTGCCCGCGCGCCTGCTCCTGCTGGCGCATCTGCTCGCGCGCATTGCGCTGGGCATCGCGCTGCAGCCGCTCCTGCTCGAACTGCGCGCGCCGCTGCTCGCGCACCAGCGGCGGCACTTCGCGCACCTGGCCGTTCCACGTGCGCGGCGCCGGGGCCACCTGCTGGGTGCTCGTCGGCGGCATCCCTTGCCGGGTGCCGATGGCGGGCATCACCCGCTGCACGCGCGGCGACGGCATCACCTGCTGCACGCCGGCGGGCGGCGAAGACTGCAGGCGCTGGTCCCCGTTGAAGGTGCCGCGCTCGCGCCGGAAGTCCGGCCGCGCCGGCACCACGCCCACCTGGGCCTCGCCGATCATCTGCGGCTGCACCCGCTGCCAGTTCTGGTACACCGGCCGGCCACGGCGAAAGTCGTTTTCGCGGACGGCTGTGATCGCGTAAGGCCGTTGCCGCCACACATGGTGCTCGTGATTGCGCGGCTGCGCGTTCAAGTTGATGTTGTGGTTGACCCCGCTCACGTGGCGCGGCGAGCTGCGATAGGGCGGCCACCAGGCTTCACCCGGCGCCAGCGGGTACCAGCCGACACCCGGACCGGAAGCGACGTTGAAGCGCCCCGCGCCACCCCCCAGGAACACCACCAGCGCCGGCGAATACACCGGCCGCGCCGCCATGCGGCCGGGCACCCAGGCCCAGCGGTCGTTCAGCATGGTCCAGCGGCCGTAGTGGAAGGGGGCAAAGCCCCAGGGGGCTTCGTCGATCCAGGTCCAGCCCCAGGGGTGGATCCACTCCCAGCGGCCGTAGCGATACGGTGCCCAGTCCGCCACCGTGATCTGCGGATACCAGACGGCGCCCAGCGCAGCGTCCTGCGCCCAGGTCCCGTGCCGGTCCAGCTCCGGGTAGCCGACCACGCCCCGCGGCAGGTAGCGAGCGGCGATCGACTGGTCTTCCAGCCGGTTGCGCTCGGCCGCCCATTGACCGAAGTCGTCGGGGCGCCACTCGCCGGCCGGCACCTGCGCCAGCGAGCGGCCGGCAAAGCTCGCCTGTTGGCCGGCGCCCAGCTGCATCGGCTGGCCACCTTCGCCGAACAGCGTGGCCACGCCGCTGTGCACGATCACCCGTGTCTGGCCGGTGGTGACGTCGACATCCACCCGGTACTCGCCCGGCTGGGCGGCGCGCATCGCCAGGTTGGGCGTGTCGATCTCGAAGTTCTCGCCGTCCTGCAGTTCACGCACGCGCGCCTGCAAGCTGCCTTGCTGCAGCATCAGCTGCACCGAGTTGTCCTCCAGCGCGGCCAGGCCGACGTGGCTGTGGCCGTCCAGCTGCACGGTGGCGGTGCCCAGCTGCAACTCGGCGCGGGCGCCGCGGTCGCTCCACAGGCGGTCGCCGGTGGTCAAGGGGCGGTTCTGCGGCAGGTCGGTCCATTCGTCTTCACCTTGCGGCGCGAAGACGACGCTGCCCTGCCGATGGCTCAGGTGGGCCACCCGTCCGGGCGGATCCGCTTCCTGGGCGAAGGCGGAGCTCGCCGCCCAGAGCAGCAGCAGTGCAGCCAGCCAGGGCAGGCTGCGAAACAGGCGGCGTGAGGTGGCTTGCATGGGAGGCCTCATGTGACGGGACTTCATCTCTCCTCAACGTGCCAGGGTGGACCTGTGCGGTAAACCCGTCGTAAATTGCGCAACCTGCCGCTCGCACGGCCCGGCCGGCCGTGACTTATTAACGCGCCTTGGTGCCGGGGCGCGCCCCGCACCAGGTTCCCGGCGGCGCTACCATCCGAGCCCGACCCCACCAGGAGCAGCCCATGCCCTCCGCCGTTCGCCGAGTTGCCGACGCCCTTCTCCAGGCGCGGCTCGAACACCAGCCGGCCGACGCCGACCCGCTGGAAAACCTGCTGCAGGACCCCGAAGACGCGTATGCCGTGCAGGACATCGTGGCGCACGAGTCGGGCTGGCTCGATGAAGCAGAGCCGGGCTTCTGGAAGTCCGGCGGCAAGGACCGCGGCGCCCCCTTGACGCATGCGCCGCTGCCGCCGCAGAACGTCTGGCCCAGCCCGGCTGCCGCCGGCGACAGGCACTTCAACGTGCGCTGGATCGAGGCCGAAGTGGCGCTGCGCCTCGGGCGCGAGGTCACGGCAGCCCAGGCGCGCGCACTGGGTGACGACGACGCGCCGTCGCTGGTCGACGGCATGACGGTGTCGATCGAAGTGGTCGACTCGCGCTGGCGCCAGGCGCGCAAGGCGGCGACCTTGCTCAAGCTGGCCGACCTGCAATCGCATGGCGCCCTGGTGCTGGGCGAGTGGCAGCCCTTCGCGCCGCGCGACTGGTCGGCGCAGGCCTGCACGGTGGAGATCGGCCGGCAGCCACCGCAGACCTTCACCGGCAGCTATGGCCTGGCCGATCCGGCCTGGCTGCTGCCCGCGTGGCTGCGGCACGTCACGCGCGAAGGCGCCACGGTGCCGGGCGGCACCATCGTCACCACCGGCACCTGGTGCGGGCTGCTCGACGCGCAAAAAGGCGACCGTGTGAAGGCCAGCTTCCCCGGCATCGGCACGGCCGAATTGCAGCTCTAGCCGCGCGCCTTGCCGACGCCTTCTCCCCGCTCGGCCTGGCCGATGCTGCTGGTGCTGATCTCGGGCTTTGCCTTGAGCCAGGCCTTCCGCACGGTGGCCGCCATCATGGCGCCGCCGCTGCAGGCAACATTCGCCCTGTCGCCGCAACAGCTGGGCCTGTTCGCGGGCGTCTTCCACCTCGCCTTCGGCGGGCTGCAGCTCTTCATGGGCATGGGGATCGACGTCTTCGGGCCGCGGCGCACGGTGCTCACGGTGTTTCCGCTCACGGTGGTCGGGGCGCTGACCACCGCCACGGCCGACAGCTTCGCCGGCCTGCTGCTCGGGCAGGCGCTGACGGGCATCGGCTGCGCGCCCGCCTTCCTGGCGTGCACCGTCTTCATCGCCCGCCGCTTTCCGGCCGGCCGCTTCGCGTCGGTGAACGGCGCCGCGCTCGGCATCGGCTCGGTGGGCTTGCTGATGACCGGCACGCCGCTGGCCTGGATCATCGAAGCCTGGTCGTGGCGCGCCGGCTTCTTCGCCCTGGCAGGCTGCGCGGCACTGGCGTGGCTGGCGATCCTGCTGCTGGTGGCGGAAGAACCCGAAGCTGGCGGCGACCATCCCAAGGTGAACGTGTTGCAGGCCCTGCGCGGTTACGGCGAGCTGTTCCGGCTGCCGCACACCTTCGGCATCATCGCCCTGGCCCTGTTCACCTATGCCTCGTTCCTGTCGCTGCGCGGCCTCTGGCTGGGCCCGCTGCTGGTGGAACGCCATGGCTACTCGCTGGTGCAGAGCGGCAACGTCGCCTTCGCGGTGTCGGTGCTGGGCATGTTCGGGCCGCCGCTGTTCGGGCGGCTCGACCCCGGCGACCGCCGGCGGCGCCAGTGGATCATGGGCTACACGCTGGCCTGCGCCGCGATCTTCGCGGTGATGGCGCTGCACCCCGGCGCGGCCGCTGACGTCGCCGCGGCGCTGCTGGTCGGGCTGGTGTCGGGCTACATGGTGCTGCAGTACGCCGACGTGCGCGCCGCTTATCCACCGGCGATGACGGGGCGCGCGATGGCCGTGTTCACCATGGCGATGTTTCTCGGGGTCGCGCTGATGCAGTGGCTGACCGGGCTGGTCGCCAGCGCTGCCGGCGCTCTGGGGGTGGAGCGTTACGCGGCCGTGCTGTGGGCCATCACCGGGATGCTGGTGCTCGGCACGCTGGCGTTCCGGCTGCTGCCGGCGCCGCGCCCGCTGGCCAGCAAGGCGGCCGGCGAGCCGTCACAATCGACGCCATGAAAATCGCGAAAGACACCGTCGTCACCCTGCGCTACAAGGTGGCGGAAGCCAATGGCAAGCTGATCGAGGAGAGCAAGGAGCCCATGGTCTACCTGCACGGCGGCTACAACAACACCCTGCCCAAGATCGAGGAAGCGCTGGACGGCCAGGAAGCCGGCTACGAAACCACGCTCGCGCTGCAGCCCGAAGACGCTTTCGGCCTGCGCGACGAGTCGCTGGTCCGCGTGATCCCCAAGAGTGAATTCCCGCCGGGCGTGAAGGTCGGCGGCCAGCTCGAAGGCCGCACCGACGACGGTCAACCGCACGTCTTCCACGTGATGAAGATCAAGGGACCCGACGTGCACCTGGACGGCAACCACCCGCTGGCCGGCCGGCCGCTGAAGTTCACGCTCAAGGTGACCGGCGTGCGCATCGCCAGCGGCGAGGAGTTGCAGCACGGCCATGTGCACGGCGAACACGGGCACCATCATTGAAGTAGGGCCGACCGCCCGCATGTGCGAGGGATGGCCACATCCCCCGTCCTCGCCGTCAAGCCCCTCGGTTTTCCCTGGGAAACCGCCGATCCCTTCCTGTTCTGCGCGTACCACGACGATGCGTACCCGCGCGGCAATGGCTCGCTGGGGCCGGCCGTGTCGCTGGCCGGGCGGGACATCGGGCAGGACTTCAGCCGCAAGGACGGCTGGAGCATGTACCACGGCGACAACGTGCCGGGCTTTCCCGCCCATCCGCACCGCGGCTTCGAGACCGTGACCATCGTGCGCAAGGGCCTGATCGACCACAGCGACTCGCTCGGCGCCACCGCCCGCTTCGGCAGCGGTGACGTGCAATGGGTCACCGCCGGCCGCGGCCTCGTGCATTCGGAGATGTTCCCCCTGCTCAAGGCCGACGAGGAAAACCCGCTGGAGCTGTTCCAGATCTGGCTGAACCTGCCCAAGCGCAGCAAGATGGCGCAGCCGCACTTCACCATGCTGTGGAACGAGCAGGTCCCGCGCCGGGTGCTGGCCGATGCCGAAGGCCGCAAGACGGAGGTGACCGTGATCGCCGGCCGCTTCGGCGACGTCGCGCCGCTGCCGCCGCCGCCCGACTCCTGGGCCGCGCAGCCGGAAGGCGAAGTGGCGATCTGGACCTTGCGCATGGAGCCCGCCGCCGGCGTCCAGCTGCCGGCCGCGCCGGTCGCAGGCACGCGCCGCACCTTGTACTTCTTCAAGGGTGCAGCGGCGACGGTCGGTGGGCAGATGGTGCAGGGACCGGCGGCGATCACGCTGCAGGCGGACGTCGACGTGGCGGTCGTCGCCGGCGACACCGTGTGCGAGTTCCTGCTGTTGCAAGGCCGCCCGATCGGCGAGCCGGTGGCGCAGTACGGCCCCTTCGTGATGAACACGGCGCAGGAGATCCAGCAGGCGATGCAGGACTACCGCCGCACGCAGTTCGGCGGCTGGGCTTTCGCGGACAGCGCGCCGGTGCACGGCCACGAGCCGAAGCGGTTCGCGAAGTATCCGGACGGGCGCGAGGAAGTGCCGGCCTGAGCGGGCGGCGCGGCCTCTTCAGGACCGCAGCATGTTCGCGAGCGAGCGGCGCGCCAGCGGCGGCTCCTGTCGCAGCGCCCGCTCCATCAGCCCGATGGTGTCGGCGCAGGCGCGTGCCGGGTCGGCGTCACGCACGTCCTCCGTTCGCGTCGATCCAACCGCATCCCCGGTGTCGCTGCGCACGATGATCTCGGCGATGGCCGCCTCGTAGTCGCTCGCCGTGTGCGGGTCCAGGTGCCCAACCGGATCGAACGCCGGCCCCGCCTTCGCCCACGCCAGGCGGACGCAGAGATCGGGGTCGATCGCCTGCAACTCCCGCAGCGCCGCAAGCACCGCTTCCCCATACCGAACCACCGTGTCGGCTGGCGCATAGATCAGGTAATGACGCGCCAGCTTGAGGTGGTGCACCCGCATGCGCGCCAGCAGGGCCGATTCGGTCGCGCCCACGGCGGCCGCCCGGCGCAGTTCCTCCTCGATCGGCTTCCACTCTGCCGGCCTGTGCTCCCGCAAGGCCAGGTTGACCGGGTGCATGGACAAGGCGCTTTCGGTGCGGGTGACCTCGTCGTAGCGGAGGCGGTACCACTCGGTGCGCGGGATCGCCACCCACAGCATGACGATCATCATCGAGCCGATGATGAGGTCGCGCAGCACCCTGCGCCGGTTGGGCGGCTTTCCGAGCATGGAGGAATGCTAGTCCGTTTCGCGAACCACGGCAGCGCTCGTCCCCGCAAAGGCCGGGCTTCCATTCATGAACAGGGCACATGGACGCATGCGCCCGCAGGGCCCTCTTCACCCCCGCGCAGGCGATACATTGAGTCTCCGCCTGCTGCCCGAACTCCCCTGCCCCCATGAATTCACGCACCCGCACCACCACCGGATACGCCGCCCAGGCGCCCGGCGCCCCGCTCAAGCCGTACTCGTTCGAACGCCGTGAATTGCGGAGCAACGACGTGGCGATGGAAGTCCTCTACTGCGGCGTTTGCCACTCCGACCTGCACCAGGTGCGCAACGACTGGGGCGGCTCGCTCTATCCGCTGGTGCCTGGCCACGAGATCGTCGGCCGGGTGCTGGAAGTCGGCGCCGAGGTCACGCGGTTCCGCGCGGGCGATGCGGTGGCGGTCGGCTGCATGGTGGACTCCTGCCAGCACTGCAAGCCGTGCCGCCTGGGCGAGGAGCAGTTCTGCCGCGAAGGCATGACGGCGACCTACAGCGCGACCGACCGCATCAGCGGCGAAGTCACGCAGGGCGGCTACTCGAAGCACCTGGTGGTGCGCGAGGAGTTCGTGCTGCGCGTTCCCGACGGCCTCGACCTGTCGCGGGCAGCGCCCCTGCTGTGCGCCGGCATCACCACCTACTCGCCCCTGCGCAACTGGGACATCGGACCCGGAAGCCGCGTCGGCGTGATCGGGCTGGGTGGCCTCGGCCACATGGCCGTCAAGCTCGCCTCCGCCCTCGGCGCCGTGGTGACCGTGATCAGCCGCTCGCCGTCCAAGAGCGCGGACGCGTTCGGCCTCGGTGCCGACCACGTGCTGATCTCCACCGACGCGGCTGCGATGACGACCGCGATGTCGTCCTTCGACCTCATCATCGACACCGTGCCGGCCGACCACCCGGTGGGCGACTACCTGCCGTTGCTGGACATCGACGGCTCGCTGGTGATCGTCGGGCAGATCGGCCCGATGGGCCAGCCCTCCACGGTGCCGCTGGTGATGGGGCGCCGGCGCATCGCCGGGTCGCTCATCGGCGGCATCGCACAGACCCAGGAGCTGCTGGACTTCTGCGCGCGCAAGAACATCCTGCCGGAATGTGAGCTCATCGGAATCCAGCAGATCAACGAGGCCTTCGAGCGCATGGAGCGGGCCGACGTGCGCTATCGATTCGTCATCGACATGGCCACGCTGGCCCCGAGCACCTGACCCACCCCGTCATCACAGGACAACGATCATGCAACTCAGACGCGCCGGCTCGCAGCCGTCGACCCAGGGCCCTGCCGACTGGTTCACCGGCACCGTCCGGATCGACCCGCTCAACGCGGCGCCCGCACCATCGCGCGTTTCCTGCGCCAGCGTGACCTTCGAACCGGGGGCGCGCAGCAACTGGCACACCCACCCGCTGGGCCAGACGCTGATCGTCACCGCCGGCTGCGGCTGGACGCAATGCGACGGCGAGCCGATCGTGGAGATCCGCGCGGGTGACGTGGTCTGGTGTCCGCCCGGACACAAGCACTGGCACGGCGCCACCTCGACCACCGCCATGACCCACATCGCCATCCAGGAAGCGCTGGACGGCAGGAACGTCGAGTGGCTGGAGCCGGTGACGGACGCACAGTACCTCGGCGGGCCGGTCCAGCGCGGCTGACACCGGGCGGCGTCGCCGCCATTCATCGTTGCCACTCATGGGGCCTTGTGCTCCAGGCGGGTTGCCGTTCGCCCGCGCCAGTCCCACGTTTTCATGACCATGCACTCTTCTCCCCACCCAGCCCCACTGCCTACGCGACATGCCTGGAGCGCCGTCGGTTCCATGACCATGTGCGTCGCGATGCTGATCGCCTCCGAATTCATGCCGGTCAGCCTGCTGACGCCGATCGCCCACGACCTCGGCGCGACCGAAGGCATGGCCGGCCAGGCGATCTCGATTTCGGGCCTGTTCGCCGTCATCACCAGCCTGTTCATCGCGTCCTGGGCCAGCCGCTTCGATCGGCGCCATGTCCTCATCGGCTTGACCGCAGTGATGCTGGCTTCGTTGCTGCTGATCGCGGCGGCGCCGAACTTCGCCTTCCTGATGGCCGCGCGGGCGCTGCTGGGCGTCACCGTCGGCGGGTTCTGGTCCTTGTCGACGGCGACGATCATGGGCCTGGTTCCGCGGCCGTCGGTGCCCAAGGCGCTCGGCGTCATGTACATGGGCAACGCCGCCGCCACCGCCTTCGCCGCGCCCATCGGCAGCTACCTGGGTGGCGTGATCGGCTGGCGCGGCGTGTTCTGGATCCTGGTTCCGCTCACGCTGGCGAACCTGGTGTGGCAATGGGTGAGCCTGCCCTCGATGCCGGCCCAGGCGGCCATTCCGGTGCGGCGCGTGTTCGCATTGCTCAAGCGGCGCAACGTTGCCTTCGCCATGCTCGGTGTCACCCTGACTTTCGCCGGCGCGTTCGCCACCTTCACCTACCTGCGGCCGTTCCTGGAGACGTACACCCAAGCGACGCTGCCGCAGTTGTCGCTGCTGCTGCTGGGACTGGGCGCCGCCGGCTTCCTGGGAACCTACCTGGCCACCGCCCTGCTCGGAAAGCACCTGTACGGCTTGCTGCGGTGGCTGCCGCTCGGCCTGGGAGCAGTGACCTTCGCCATGCTGGCCGGCGGCCACGTGCTCTGGCTGGTCGCCGTGATGATGGTCGCGTGGGGCACGCTCAATTCCGCGATCCCGGTGTCCTGGATCAACTGGCTCGCCGCAGCCGTCAGCGATGAACCGGAAGCAGGCGGCGGCTTGCTGGTCGCCGCGATCCAGCTCGCGATCATGCTCGGCGCTGCATTCGGCGGCATGCTGCTGGACCACGTCTCCATCTCGGCCACCTTCGTCGGCGGCACCGCGCTGCTCGTGCTGGGCTCGCTGGCGGTGGGCAGCGGCGGTCGCCTCCGGCGGCTCGACCCCGCCTGCCAGCCTTGAAGCAGCGCGCGGCTTCCTAGGACTTCTGCCGGATCGCGTCGATCACCACCCGCATGGCCCGCGACGAGTTGCGATGGCTCGGGTAATAAGCGAACAGCGCGGGGAAGTCGGGGCAGCAGTCGTCCATCACCCGGCGCAGCCGCCCGGCGTCCAGGTGCGACTGTGTCAGCTCCTGCGGCACGAACGCCAGCCCATAGCCGCTGAGCGCCGCGTCGAGCATCTGGTACGCGCCGCTGAAGGTCAGCTGGCCGCTGACGCGCGCCTCCACCTGCCGGCCGTCCTGGCGCAACTCCCAGGCGTAGAGGCCGCCGTTGCCGGACAGGCGCAGCGTGATGCAGTTGTGCCGCGTGAGGTCCTGCACGGCCAGCGGGACCTTGTGCGTCTCGAAGTAGCGCGGCGAGCCGACGATCGCCATCGGCGTGTCGGGCGTGAGCCGCACGGCCACCATGTCCTTCTGCACCTGGTCGCCGTAGCGCACGCCGATGTCGTAGCGTTCGGCGGCGATGTCCACCAGCCGGTACTCCGCGTTGATCTCCACCCGCAAGTCCGGGTACTGATCGAGCACCGTGGCCAGCCGCGGCCAGAGCACCGTGTCCACGACGTAGTCGGTGGCGGTGATGCGGATCGTGCCGCTGGTCTTGTCTCCCAGCTCGCTCACGGCGGCGATTTCCGCCTCGATTTCTTCGAGCCTCGGTCCCACCGTGTGCATCAGCCGCTCGCCCGCTTCGGTGGGTGACACGCTGCGCGTGGTGCGGGTCAGCAAACGCACGCCCATGCGCGTTTCGAGCCCGCGCACGGTGTGGCTCAGCGCCGATTGCGAGACACCGAGCTTGCCCGCGGCGCGCGTGAAGCTGCGTTCACGCGCGACGGCGAGGAAGGCAAGGATGTCGTTGATGTTCTCGCGCGCCACGTTCAGCCGGCAGGGTCAGCGTGGCATTCTAGGTGCGGGCAGGCGCCGCGACGGCTGCGTTCGGCGCCTCACCCGAGCAGCGGAGCGGCGGGCAGGCCGATGTGGTTGGCCAGCGCCTCGATGCGGCCGACGTGGGCGGCGCGGGCCGCGATGAAGCCGGGCAAGTCCATTGCGCCGCGCACGCCATATCCTGCCGCGCGCAAGCGGTCGCACAGGGCATGGACCTGCGCCGGGCTGTCGGAAATCGCCGCCGGCTCCAGGTCCAGCAGCAAGGTGAGCTCCCGCGCCAGCTGGTCCGCCTCTTCGCGCAGCAGCGTTGCGAGCCCGCGGGCCTGCGGCTCGTCGACCAGGTACTCGATCAGGAGGCACAGGTCCATCAGCGTGCCGAGCGTCGCCGGCCAGCCGGAGCCGACGCCGGCGCTGCGAAAGTAGATGAGCGAGGGATGGGTCGCATGGCTCTGGAGCACGGACGCGCACCAGTCGCGCCCGTGGCGCAAGGCCGGGATCAGTTCGTCGCGGCATCCGATCGCGGCGTACCGTTCGAGCAGCCTGAGCGCCGACGGCGGTTGCCCGGACAGCAGCCCGGCCTTCAGCACGCCGGTGTCGCGGTGCGCGACGTTGCTCTGCACCTCCAGCATGTAGGTCACCGCCATGGTCATGACCGCGAGGCCGCAGAAGCCGGCGGCGATGAGCACCGCGGCGGCCGCCCCCCTCACGTCGGCGGGGCCCGTGCCTATCGTGGTGAGCGCGCTGCCGGCGGCAAACAGCGCATGGGCGAAACCTGCCAGCGGCGGTGAGAAAGAGCTGCGGAAAGCGTCGATCATGAGCCCGAAGCCGAGCACCAGCAGCAGCATCCAGACGAAGAAGGCTGTCACCAGCACCATGGGTGCAAAGCCCAGGCCGATGCCCGGGGCCCCGATGCGGCGCGACAGCGGCAGCGCCAGCAAGACGATGCGGCGCACGACCTTGAGCTGGCCCCGGCTGCCGCCGGGGACGATGACGGTGTCGAAAACGTCCCGCAGCGTCAGCACGGCGAGCAGCGTACCGACGAGACATTCGAAGATCTTCAACATGCTGGTCCTGTCTCTGCCGACAGCAGACTTTAAGCCAGGCGCGCGACTGGGCTTCAGTCAGTCCTACGCCGCTCGCGCGAGGGTCCCACGATCGCGTGGGCGGGCGGTGCCTAGAGTCGCGCACTCCACCCGCATCGTCGCGGCGTGGCTGCACCAAAAGGACAACATGGCCAAACCCCTCCCACCCGCTTACGAGGACGCGCTGCTTCTGCTGGACGCGGACCACAAGCTCGTCAAGAAGATGTTCATCGAATACACCGGACTGGTCGAAGACGACGGCCCGGCCGCCGCCCGGCAGCAGCTCGCGCTGAAGATCTGCCAGGACATCGCGGTGCACGCACAGATCGAAGAGGAGATCTTCTACCCCGCGGTGCGCGATGCGCTCGGCGACGACGGCCTCATCGACCACGCGGAGCAAGAGCACGCGCAGGCAAAGGAAAAGATCGCGCAGATCCAGGCCATGCGGGGCGCCGACGCGAAGATGGACGCGGCCGTGAAGGAGCTGGCCGCCCTGATCGACGAGCACGTCCTGGAGGAACGCGAGCAGGTGTTCCTGCAGGCGCAGTACGCCGACCTCGACCTGCGCGGCATGGTGCCGCAACTGGTCGAGCGCAAGAAGCAGTTGCAGGCGGAAGCCGGCCCCCTGAAGGAGCCGACGAAGAAGGCCACCAGGGCAAAGCAGGAGGCCGCATGAAAGCACTCGTCTACAACGGCCCGCGCGACGTTTCGGTCCAGGAGGTGCCCGACGCGAAGATCGAGCGGCCCACCGATGTGCTGGTGAAGATCAGCACCACCAACATCTGCGGCTCGGACCTTCACATGTACGAAGGCCGCACGCCCATGCCCCCGGGGCGCATCCTCGGTCACGAGAACATGGGCGAGGTCGTCGAGATCGGCGCGGCGGTGGACCGCGTCAAGGTCGGCGACCGTGTCTGCCTGCCCTTCAACATCGGCTGCGGCTTCTGCGCGAACTGCGAAACGGGGCTGACCGGTTTTTGCCTGACCTGCAATCCCGGCATGGCGGGTGCTGCCTATGGCTTCGCCGGCATGGGACCTTACAGCGGCGGGCAGGCCGAGTACCTGCGCGTGCCGTATGCCGATTTCAACTGCCTGATCCTGCCGCGCGGCTCCGAGGAAAAGGAGAACGATTACGTGATGCTGTCCGACGTCTTTCCGACCGGCTACCACGCCACCGAGCTGGCCGGGGTGAAAGCAGGCGAGACGGTGGTGATCTACGGCGCCGGCCCGGTAGGCCTGATGGCGGCGTACTCGGCGATGATCCGCGGCGCCGCGCTGGTGATGGTGGTGGACAACCACAAGGACCGGCTGGCACTGGCCGAGAAGATCGGCGCCGTCGCCATCGACGACACCGAAGGCACCGGCCTGGAGCAGGTGATGGAGCTCACCGGCGGTGTCGGCGCCGACCGCGGTTGCGAATGCGTCGGCTACCAATGCTGCAACATGCACCGCGAGGAGGTGCCGAACCTGACCATGAACAACCTGGTCGCGGCGGTGAAGGCCACCGGCCGCATCGGCGTGGTGGGAGTGTTCCTGCCGGAAGACCCGGGGTCGCAGGACACGCTGCAAAAGCGCGGCCAGATGGCCTTCGACTTCGGCCAGTTCTGGTTCAAGGGGCAGAGCATGGGCACCGGGCAGGCCAACGTGAAGGCCTACAACCGCTTTCTTTCGCGGTTGATCGAAAAGGACAAGGTGAAGCCCTCGTGGATCGTCTCGCACGAGATGCCGCTGGAGCAAGCAGCGCACGCCTACAAGAACTTCGACGCGCGCAAGGACGGCTGGACCAAGGTGGTGCTCAAGCCCGGGATGAAGAAGTAGGTCCACCGCGCTGCGCCGCAACGGCTGAGCCACCTACAATGCCACGGTCGTGCCGCCTACACACGAGCTGGGAACTGCCGGCTACCTTCCAGTCGTTGACAAGTCGACCGGCCACGCAGCGATGCTGCACCTGGGTGCACTTTCGATCATGTTCGCGGCCATGCCATGCCGCATGACTCGTCAAGGAGCTTCCCATGCTTTACACC
>JAQGMY010000337.1 GCA_028292105.1 Ramlibacter sp. | reverse complement strand
CGGCAAGTTCGTGGTCGAGAAGTGACATTGCGCTGAAGCAATGTCATCCCCGCGCAGGCGGGGATCCATGGGGCGTTCGCAGGGCCGCGAGCGCCGAGCGACCCAACCCCAGCCCTCCCTCGGTGGGAGGGGATAAAACAATAACTTTCCCATGGATCTCTCCATTGCCGGCATCCTCGCGCTCGACGGGCTGACCAACGGCGCCATCTACGCCTTGCTCGCGCTCGCCACGGTACTGCTGTTCGCGGTCACGCGGGTCATCTTCATTCCGCAAGGCGAATTCGTCGCCTTCGGCGCCCTCACGCTCGCCTTGTTCCAGGCCGGCAAGGTGCCCGGCACGGTGTGGTTCCTGCTGGCGCTGGCGGTGCTGGCCGCCGCCGGCGACGTCGTCCATGGGGTGCGCCACCACACGCCGGCCAGGCGGATGGCATTGCAGGTCCTGCGCACCCTCGCCTGGCCGGTGATCGCGTCGGCCATCGCCATCTGGGCGGCGCCGCGCGGTTTCCCGCTTGCGGTGCAGGCGCTGCTGACGCTGGCGCTCGTCACGCCTTTCGGCGGGCTGATCTACCGGCTGGCCTACGAATCCCTGGCCGACGCCTCGGTGCTGGTGCTGCTGATCGTCTCGGTGGGCGTGCACTTCGCGCTGGTCGGCCTCGGCCTGTTCTTCTTCGGCGCGGAAGGCTTTCGCAACCCGAGCTTCTGGGACACGCGCTTTTCCGCCGGCTCCCTCGCATTGACCGGGCAGACGGTGATCATCTTCATCGCCTCCTTGGCCCTGATCGTGCTGCTGTGGCTCTTTTTCGAGCGCACCCTCACCGGCAAGGCCCTGCGCGCCACGGCCGTCAACCGGGTCGGCGCGCGCCTGATGGGCATCTCGTCGAGCGGCGCAGGGCGCCTGGCCTTCACGATGGCGGCCCTGATCGGCGCGTTGTCGGGGCTGCTTATCGGCCCGACCACGACGATCTTCTACGACAGCGGCTTCCTGATCGGCCTCAAGGGCTTCGTCGCCGCCGTGTTCGCCGGCCTTTCCAGCTACCCGCTGGCGCTGGTCGGGGCGCTGGCGGTCGGGCTGCTGGAAAGCTTCGGCTCCTACTGGGCCAGCTCGTTCAAGGAAGTGATCGTCTTCTCCTCGATCCTGCCGGTGCTGCTGTGGCGTTCGCTCAGCGATCCGCATGCGGAGGAACATTGATGAACAGCCTGCGGCGTTACGCCTTCCCGCTGTTCGCTGCACTGATGCTGCTGCTGCCGGCGCTGCCGGTGCCGGACTTCTGGATCACGCAGAGCAACTACATCGGCCTGTACGCCCTGGTGACGCTGGGCCTGGTGCTGCTGACCGGCGTCGCCGGCCTCACCTCTTTCGGCCAGGCGGCCTTCGTCGGTATCGGCGCCTATGCCGGCGCCTTCCTGGTCACCCGGATGGCGACCTCGCCCTGGCTGGCGCTGCTGGCCGGCATCGCCATCGCGGTCGCCGCTGCCCTGCTGCTGGGCGCGATCACGCTGCGCATGTCGGGCCACTACCTGCCGCTGGCCACCATCGCGTGGGGCCTCGCGCTCTACTACACGATGGGCAACATGGAGTGGCTGGGCAAGTACGACGGCATCCTGGGCGTGCCGACGCTCAAGGTCTTCGGCACCGACCTGGGGACCGGCCGCGGCTTGCACGTGCTGATCTGGTTCATCGCGCTGCTCGCCGCGTGAGCCTGCGCCAACCTGCTGGACTCCCGCCCCGGGCGTGCGATCCGGTCGATGAAGAACGGCGCCACCATGGCGGAGGCGATGGGCATCTCCACCTTCCGCTACAAGATGGAGGTGTTCGTGATCGCCGCCGTGCTGGCGGCGATCTCGGGCTGGCTGTTCGCCTTCTTCCAGCGCACCGTGAACCCATCACCGTTCTCGATCGGCAAAGGCATCGAGTACCTGTTCATGGCGGTGCTGGGCGGCGTCTCCCACGTCTGGGGCGCGTTCCTCGGGGCGGCCGTGGTCAAGCTGACCGAAGACCAGTTGCAGGTGCTCCTGCCCAGGCTGATCGGCACCAGCGGCAACTTCGAGGGCATCGTGTTCGGCGTCGTGCTGATCGTGGTGCTGAAGTACGCGCCTGAGGGCCTCTGGACCTTCGTCGTGCGCAAGCTGCCCCGGGCGGACCGCAAGCGTGACTGGGACACGGCACCCGCCCTGCCCGCACGCGACAAGCCGGCGCGCGGCGAGCCGCTGCTGCAGGTGCAGGCCGTGCGCAAGCAGTTCGGCGGGCTGACGGCAGTCAACGACGTCAGCTTCGACATCCAGGCTGGCGACATCGTCGGCCTGATCGGCCCGAACGGCGCGGGCAAGTCGACCACCTTCAACCTGATCACCGGCGTGCTGGCGCTGAGCGGGGGCCAGGTGCTGTGGCGCGGCGAGCCGATCACGGGCATGGCTTCGCGCCAGATCGCGCGCCGCGGCATCTCGCGTACCTTCCAGCACGTCAAGATGATCCCCGAGATGACCGTGCTGGAGAACGTGGCCCTCGGGGGCTACCTGCGGGGGCGCAGCGGCACCTTCAAGGCCATGCTGCGGCTGGACCGGCAGGAAGAGCGCGGCCTCTTCGCCGAAGCGGAACGCCAGCTCGCGCGCATCGGCATGGCCGATCGCATGCATGAACTCGCCGGCAACCTGGCGCTCGGCCCGCAGCGGCTGATGGAGATCGCGCGCGCGCTCTGCACCGACCCGGCGCTGCTGCTGCTCGACGAGCCGGCGGCCGGCCTGCGCCACAAGGAAAAGCAGGCCCTGGCCGACGTGCTGCGGCAATTGAAGGCCGAAGGCATGAGCCTGCTGCTGGTCGAACACGACATGGAATTCGTCATGGGACTCACGGACCGGATCGTGGTGATGGAGTTCGGCACCCGGCTGATGGAGGGCACGCCCGCGCAAGTGCAGGCGAGCCCGCAGGTGCGCGCCGCCTACCTTGGAACGGAGCACTAGGAAATGACGACGTCCCTGCTCCAGGTCGAGGCGCTGCACGCCGGCTACGGCCGCGCCGAAGTCCTGACCGGCCTCGACTTCCACCTGCCCCACGGCCAGGTCGTGACCGTGATCGGCCCCAATGGCGCCGGCAAATCGACCACGCTCAACGCCTTGATGGGATTGCTGCCGGCACGCGGCCGCATCGTGTTCGACGGCCAGGACGTGGCCGACGCCACGCTGGAAGAACGCGTGATGATGGGGCTGGCGCTGGTGCCCGAGAAGCGCGAACTGTTCGGCACCATGCCGGTGGAAGACAACCTGGTGCTCGGCGGCTTCCGCCCCATGAAGCTGGGCATGTCCAACTGGCGCGGCGGGCTGGATCGCGTCTATGAACTGTTTCCGCGGCTGAAGGAACGACGCACCCAGCTGGCCGGCACCCTGTCGGGCGGCGAACGCCAGATGCTGGCACTGGGCCGCGCCTTGATGTCGCAGCCCAAGCTGCTGATGCTCGACGAGCCCAGCCTCGGCCTGGCGCCGCTGGTGGTGCGCGAGATCTTCGAGATCATCAAGCGGCTGCGCGCGCAGGGCGTCTCCATCCTGCTGGTCGAGCAGAACGCCCGGGCTGCGCTGGAAGTGGCGGATTACGGCTACGTGCTGGAAACCGGGGAGATCAGCTTGCACGGACCGGCTTCGCAACTGGCCGGCGACCCGCGCGTCATCGAGACTTACCTCGGGGCCGCCCGGCCGCAACCCGGGTGACACTCGGCCTACCACACCGCACTGGAGCCACCCATGACCACTAGTCGCCACTCTGTCCAATCGACCCGCCGCCGGGGGCCGCTGGTCCAGCGCATCGGCTTGGCGGCGCAGTCCTGAGGCGAGCCATGCGCGACTACCGACCTGTCCTGGACGATCACCTGTTCCTGCTGCGCGACGTGCTGCAGGCGACCCCATCGCTGCAGGCGCTGGCGCCCTTCGCCGAAACCGACGACGGCCTGCTGGTGCAGGTGCTGGACGAAGCGGCGAAGTTCGTCGCGCAAGTGGTCGCGCCCTTGCAGGCCGCGGGCGACGCGCCCGGCTGCCGCTTCGAGCAGGGACGCGTCTCCACGCCGCCGGGCTTTGCCGATGCGTACCGCGCGTTCTGGCAAGCCGGCTGGCCTTCGCTGGCCTGCGCGCCCGAAGACGGCGGCCAGGGCCTGCCGTGGCTGCTGGAAGGCGTGCTGTACGAAATGCTCAGCGGCGCCAACCACGGCTGGACGATGGCGCCCGGCCTGCTGCACGGCGCCTACGAATGCCTCAAGCACCATGGCAGCGACGAACTGAAATCGCGCTACCTGCCCAGGATCGCCAGCGGCGAATGGCTCGCGACCATGTGCCTGACCGAGCCGCACGCGGGCAGCGACCTCGGACTGGCCCGGACCCAGGCCGTGGCGCAGGCCGACGGCAGCTTTCGCATCACCGGCACCAAGATCTTCATCTCCGGCGGCGAACACGACCTGAGCGAGAACATCGTCCACCTGGTGCTGGCGCGCGAACCGGGTGCGGCACCCGGCCCCAAGGGCCTGTCGCTGTTGCTGGCGCCCAAGGTCATGCCCGACGGCACGCGCAACGCCATCGTCTGCGAGCGCATCGAGGAAAAGATGGGCCTGCACGGCAGTCCCACGTGCGTGCTGCGTTTCGATCAGGCGACCGGCTGGCGGGTCGGCGAGGCCGGCCGCGGATTGAACGCCATGTTCGTCATGATGAACGCCGCGCGCCTGCACGTGGCCCTGCAAGGCATCGGCCTGCTCGATGCCGCCTGGCAGAAGGCCCACGCGTATGCGCTGGAGCGAACGCAGATGCGCGCGCCCGGGGCGCTGCGCGGCGACGGACCTGCCGACCCCATCATCCGGCACCCGGCGGTGCGGCGCATCCTCGACACCGAGCGCGCCTGGATCGATGGCTTGCGCGTGCTGGCCTATCGCACGGGCATCGAACTCGATGTCGCCCGGCACCACGAGGACAAGGCCAGGCGCGCCGCCGCGCAGCAATGGTGCAGCCTGGTCACGCCCGTCCTGAAATCCATCTGCACCGAACAGGGCTTCGCCGGCGCCAGCCGCTGCCTGCAGGTGTTCGGCGGCCATGGCTACATCAGGGAATGGGGCATCGAACAGATCGTGCGCGACAGCCGGGTGGCGATGATCTACGAGGGCACCAACGAGATCCAGGCCATCGACCTGCTGGTGCGCAAGGTGCTGCCCGATGGCGGCGCCGCGCTCGCCGCGCTGCTCGACGGGCTGGCCGGCGAACTCGATGCCGGCAATGCCGCCGACGCGCAGGTGCAGGAGCGCCTCGGCGCCGCCAGGCGGCTCACGGTCGAACTGGTCTCCGCCTCCAGCCAGTCGCCCACGCTCGCCTGCGAAGCAGCCGACGACTACCTGCGGCTGGTCGGCCTGGCCTTGTTCGGCTGGGCCTGGCGCCGCATCGAATCCAGCCCCGGCGGCGCAGCCGCCCGCTGGAGCGAACCGGCCGCCGCCGCCAAGCTGCGCATCCTTCCCGAGTTCGACATGCGACTGCAGATCCTGCGTTCCCAATGCAGCGCCGCCGACGTGCCGGCGCATCGGCTTCCCGCCGCCTGACCGGCCAACCTCGCATGCCCCGTCCACCGTCACCACCTTCCCGCTCCACTTCGGCGCCCGCCGTCGAGACCGTGGACACCAGCTTCCTCGAGACCCTTCTCGGTTACAACGCGCGCCGCGCCGCCCTGGCCGTGATCGACGTGTTCCTCGAGCGCATGGCGCCCTACCAGCTCAAGCCGGTCGATTTCTCCGTCCTGTCGGTGGTGGCGCACAACCCCGGCATCACTTCGCGCCAGCTGTGCACCACCCTGGGCATCCTGCCCCCCAACCTGGTGGGCATGGTGAATGCCCTGGAAAAGCGCGAGCTGATCCTGCGTGAACCGCACCCGCGCGACGGCCGCGCGATGGGCCTGCACCTGACCGGAGCAGGGCAGAAGATGATGCGCGATGCCGAACAGACCGCCGCCGCCCTGGAGGCGGATGTCGCTTCGCGGCTGTCGCCCACGGAGCTGCGCACGCTGATCTCCTTGCTCAAGAAGGTCTACCGGCCGGCTTGAGCGGCGCCGGTGTTGCATCCCGTTCACGCCGACGCCGATCCGGGTCGTCGCTATTGTTTGTATAGCGGCATCTGCGTAAACTCCGTTCCCCGCCCTCTACTTTGGGCCGCACCCCAGGTGCCAGGAGTTCGCGCCCCCATGAGTTCCAAGGACAACGCCGCCATCCACCAGCTGCTCGCGCTGCTGGAAGCAAGGTACGCGATGCGCGTTCTCTGGGCCTTGCGCGACGGCCATCCGCAGACCTTTCGCCTGCTGCAGGACAGCGTCGGCGGCATCACGCCCAACACCCTGAACACCCGCATCAAGGACCTGCGCGAAGCGGGCCTCCTGTGCCACGGGCAGGACGGCTACTGCGTCACGCCGGTCGGCACCGACTTCCTCAAGCGGCTGGCGGACGTGCCGGCATTCGCCAACCGCTGGGTGTCGGTGCAGGGCCGGAAAAAACAACAGGCAACGGGGACCCCATGAACGACCTTCACACCGCCTTGCATCCGGCGACCACGCTGCCGGACGACGCCAACCAGGCCGTCCTCGTCGGCCGCGCGTGGGTGGAAGGACAAGGCGCGGTGCTGGTGCGCGTGACGCCCGATGCGGTGCACGA
>JAQGMY010000062.1 GCA_028292105.1 Ramlibacter sp. | reverse complement strand
CCCTTGGCAAGTCCACCCCTGTCGAAGCCGAGGCCTTTGCGGACCTGGCCATCACGCTGAAACTCACCAACCCACGAGAGCTGTGGCGCCTTCGCCAGGCCTGGGCGGTGTTGAAGGGAATCGCCCTGTCAGGTCGCGCGACTGATGCGGAGGTGCGCGACTGGCTGCGGCACCTGTTCGTGAGAGAGGCGGTACTTCAGGGCACCGCGCAGCAGCGCAAGCTTGCCGAGCACTTTTTCGAAAGCGGCAACGAGCCGGATCGCGCCGCGCTCTGGTCTGCCGAACTCACCCAGGCCGCCGCCGCAATCCTGCCAGGGTTCAGCGGGCGGGATGAGTTCGTTCGCGCCGTCTTGCTTCCGGCGGCTCCGTTCGAGCTGGCCAAGCCGTGATGGTCGATGACCACGGCCGCGCGAAGAAGGCTGGTCGCTCATCCATTCAGCTGTTCGAAAAGATCTTGAGCCCCACGATGCCGGCCGCGATCATCGCGAGGCAGGCCAGGCGCGCCGGCGACGCGGAGTCCCCGAACAGGTAGATCCCCAGGATCGCGGTGCCTACCGCGCCTATTCCTGTCCAGACCGCATAGGCCGTGCCCACTGGCAGCTCCTTCATGGCCGTCCCCAGCAGGAGCACGCTCACCAGCATCGCGGCCGCCGTGCCGACACTGGGCCACAGGCGGCTGAAGCCATCGGTGTACTTCAGACCGATCGCCCAGCCGACCTCGAACAGGCCGGCGATGAAGAGGATGACCCAGGACATATGGCGGTTCCGCGGGGCCGTCCCCGTGTGATGCATCGACGGGGTCGTCCCCGCAAGCCGTAGACTAATCCGCCAACCGCGAGTTCACGCCTGTGGCGACCGATGGGCCGCGCCTTCGTGGGTGGTTGCCTCGCAACCTGCGCGCCGCTCCGGGGTGAGCGGGCTTCAGTCGATCCTGGCGCCGGAGTCCTTGATCACCTTCGCCCACTTCACCGTCTCGGTCTTCATCAAGGCGGCGAGTTCCCCGGGCGTGCTGGGCAAGGGCTCGAGCCAGGCCGAGGCGAAGCGTTCGCGGATCTCGGGCGAGCGCAGAACCGCATTCAGCTCGGCGTTGAGCCTGTTGATGATCGCCGGCGGCGTTCCGGCGGGGGCCAGGATGGCGAACCAGCCGTTCGACTCGTAACCCGGAACGCCGCTCTCGGCCAAGGTCGGGATGTCCGGCGCCAGCGGCGAACGCTCCTTGCTCAGGACACCGATGGCCTTGAGCCGTCCCGATTTGAGCTGCGGCTGGATGGTGGCGAGGTCGGCGACGCCCAGCGCCGTGTCGCCCGACATCACCGCCAGGGCGGCGGGGCCGCTGCCGCGGTACGGTACGTGGACGATGAAGGTCCTGGTGACCGCCTTGAACAACTCGCCCGAAAGATGCATGGCGGTGCCGTTCCCGCCCGATGCATAACTCAGTTTGCCCGGCTCCCTGCGCGCCAGCGCCACCACGTCGCGCGCGGTCTGCACCGGCACCTGCGCCCCGGCCACCAGCACGAAGGGGCTGGTTCCGAACAGCGTGACCGGCGCGAAGTCCTTGACCGGGTCGTAGTTGAGCCGCTTGTAGAGCGAGGGGTTGGCCGTGAGGCCGCCGGCCGACGCCAGCACGATCGTGTAGCCGTCGGCCGGCGCCTTCGCCACGACCTCCAGCCCGAGACCGCCGCCCGCACCCGGCCTGTTGTCGATGATCACCGGCTGCCCCAGGCGCTCGGCCAGCCTGGGCGCGACGATGCGCGCGCCGGCATCCGAGCTTCCACCCGGAGGAAAGGTCACCACCAGCCGGATCGGCTTGTTCGGGTAGTCGGCGGCCGGTGCCTGCGCCAGCGCCGGCAAGGCCGCGCACCAGACTGCTGCCGCGACGGCAAGGGAGAGGATGTTCATGCTGCGTGCCTAGAGCTTGAAGACGGTGCGCGCGTTCGACTCGTAGAACATCTTCAGGTGTTCGGGCGACAAGGGCAGCCGGTCCATCTGGGTGACTTCTTCCGGCACGTACTGGTAGGGGTAGTCCATGGCGTACATCACCCGCTCGATGCCCATCTGCTGCTGCACGAAGGTCACGCTCGGCTCCCACGCCATGCCGCTGGTGGTGTAGTAGAAGTTCTCGCGCAGGTAGTCGCTCGGCTTCTTGCGCAGCGGCTGCGCGCCGGGGCTGCGGTTGCTGCGCACGATGCCGGCATGCATGAAGTCGATGCGCGACAGCCAGAACGGCAGGCCTTCGCCGAGGTGGCCCAGCACGATCTGCAGCTTGGGGAAGCGGTCGAACACGCCCGACACGATCAGGCGCAGGGCATGCAGCCCGGTCTCGCAGGCGAAGCCGAAGATCGCCGCATCGAGGCAGCGTGGCAGGAAGGGCTGGATCATCGCCGGCGGTGGCGAATTGGGATGGATGTAGATCGGCACGTCCAGCGCCTCGGCCGCGGCGAAGATGTCCCAGAACTTCTCGTCGTCGAGGTATTCGCCTTGCGTGTGCGAGTTGATGACGGCGCCTTTCAGCCCGAGCTGCCGCACCGCGCGTTCGATCTCCCGGGCAGCAGCGCGCGGATCCTGCGGGGCCACTGCGGCCAGCCCGGCGAAGCGTGTCGGGTGGCGGCGGATCGTCGCGGCCAGCAGGTCGTTGGTCGAGCGTGCCAGGGCCACGGCCTCGGGCGCATCGAAGACCTGCACGCCGGGGGCTGTCAGCAGCAGCAGCGCCATGTCGATGCCGGCGGCGTCCATGTCGGCGAGGCGGCGTTCGTCGAGGTCCTGGATGCGGTCGCGCAGGTCGGTCGCGCGCGGCGTGTCGCTGGTCGCGAAGAAGCCCCACAGGTTGCGAAAACCCGGATCGTCGAACTCCGTGCCCGCGAGCAGGTCGCGGTAGCGCTGTATCAGTTCGGGCGTGGCCCACGCCTCTTCGGTGGCAATGCGCTGGTAGCCGCGCTGAACGGCATCGTTCTGACTCATCTTCTGTCTCCCTTGACGACCGGCATGGCCTTGGATCCGAAGCATTGGAAGGTGCCGGCGGTCTTTCGTACATCCGGAACTTTCCGGATCGATCTACGCGCTTTCTCTAGTAGCAGCACGGCCACCCTGGCCCTACCATGCACTTCCCGCCGCCGCGTGCAGCCGC
This sequence comes from Ramlibacter sp., assembly GCA_028292105.1. Classification (GTDB taxonomy): domain Bacteria; phylum Pseudomonadota; class Gammaproteobacteria; order Burkholderiales; family Burkholderiaceae_C; genus Ramlibacter. Next base: position 43,143 of record JAQGMY010000062.1, on the reverse strand, counting down.
ACGCGGTCCAGCGGGCAACGGAGAACAACCTGCCCATGAGCTCGCCGTCCTCCTTCCCCGTCGGCGGTTTCCGCTATCCGCGGCCGTTCAAGATCCGGCGCCTCGGCCACTTCGGCATCAACGTGCAGGACGCCGCCCTTTCGCTGCGCTTCTATCGCGAGACTTTCGGCTTCCGCCTCTCGGATCCGCTCGACTTCGCCGCCCGCGTGCCGGTGGACATGCAGGGCAAGGTCGGCGCCACCACCGGCTATTTCCTGCGGCACGGCAGCGATCACCATTCGTTCGTGCTGTTCCCGCAAGCGGTGATGAACGCGGTGTACCCGCCGCCGCCGGGCGTGCCGCCGGCCACCATCAACCAGGTCACCTGGCAGGTCGGCAGCCTGGAAGAAGTGGTGCGGGGTCACGAGTGGTTCAGCGGCCGCGGCTTGAAGGTGCATCGCGCCGGGCGCGATACGCCGGGCTCCAACTGGCACTTCTATCCGCTCGATCGGGCCGGCGTCGCCAATGAGCTCTATTACGGCATCGAGCAGATCGGCTGGGATGGCTACAGCAAGCCGGCGGCGATGCACGACAAGCGCTACATGGCGCCGCCGCAGCTGCCGCACCGGGCGGAAGCTGCGGAGGTCGAGGCCGGCATGGCCCGGGGCGTCGGCATCACCGAGGGCCTGCGCGACACCGAAGCCCTGCCGCAGGTGCACGACGTCGGCGGCGTGCTGCTGGGGCGCCCGTTCAAGGTGACGCGCGTCGGGCCGGTGCGGCTGTTCGTCGACGACATGCAGCAGGCGCTGGCCTTCTACCGCGATGACCTGGGCCTGGCCGTCACCGAAGAAGTGGTGTGGCAAGGCGAGCGCTGCCACTTCCTGCGCACCGGCACCGAGCATCACTCGGTGGCGCTCTATCCGGCGGCGCTGCGCGAGCGGCTCGGCTTGCGGCCCGGCACGCCGCTGCTGTCCTTCGGGCTGGAGGTGGGGGACCACAGCCAGCTGTGCCGCGCGCGCGGCTTCCTGCAGGAGCGCGGCGTGGCCTTGCGCTACCTGCCGCAGGAGCTCACGCCCGGCATGGGCCACAACCTGCTGGCGCTGGACCCCGATGGCTACGCGCTGCAGGTGTACAGCGGGATGGAGCAGGTTGGCTGGGACGGCAAGCCACGACCGGCCCACCTGCGGCCAGCGATCACCAATGACCACTGGCCGCAGCTGCTCGAGCCGCAGCCCGACACCTTCGCCGGCGAGCCCTTCCTGGGGCCGCTCGCCTGACATCCCGGGGAGTGACGGCCGGCGCCGGTGCTTAGAATGCCTGCCGTACTACGCCCGCAGGTCCTGGCCTGCGCAGGCTGCGCGCCTGCCGCGGCCCGCGGCGCTGTGCGCTCCCTTCCTCCCCAGCACGATTGCCTGCCCGTGCCGGCGACACTGCTCACCAAAACATGCCATTCCTTACCTCCACCCGCCGGGACTGGGGCTCCAACATTCGCGGCGACCTGCTCGCCGGACTGGTCGTCGCCCTCGCCCTGATCCCCGAGGCGATCGCCTTTTCGATCATCGCCGGCGTCGACCCGAAGATCGGCCTCTACGCCTCGTTCTGCATCGCCGTGGTCATCTCGTTCACCGGGGGCCGCCCGGGGATGATCTCCGCGGCCACCGGGGCGATGGCGCTGGTGATGGTCACGCTGGTCAAGGAACATGGCCTGCAGTACCTGCTGGCGGCAACCCTGCTCACCGGCGCCCTGCAGATCCTGGCCGGCTGGCTGCGGCTCGGTGTCCTGATGAAGTTCGTGTCGCGTTCGGTCGTCACGGGGTTCGTCAACGCGCTGGCCATCCTGATCTTCATGGCGCAGTTGCCCGAGCTGGTCGGCGCGCCGTGGCCGGTGTACGCCATGGTGGCGGCGGGCCTGGGCATCATCTACCTGTTCCCGCTGCTCACGAAGGCGGTGCCTTCACCGCTGGTCTGCATCGTGGTGCTGACCGGCGTCGCGATGGCGATGGGGCTCGACATCCGGACCGTGGGGGACATGGGCCAACTGCCTGACAGCCTGCCGGTCTTCCTGCTGCCCGGCGTTCCGCTCGACCTGCGGACGCTGCAGATCATCTTTCCGTATGCGCTGACGCTGGCCGTGGTGGGCTTGCTGGAGTCGATGATGACCGCGGCGATCGTCGACGACCTGACGGACACCCCCAGCGACAAGAACCGCGAATGCGTGGGCCAGGGCGCTGCCAACATTGTCTCGGGCCTGCTCGGCGGAATGGCCGGCTGCGCCATGATCGGCCAGTCCGTCATCAATGTGAAGTCCGGCGGACGGGGCCGGCTGTCGACGCTGTGCGCCGGCGTCTTCCTGCTGGTCATGGTCGTCTTCCTCGGTCACTGGGTCAAGCAGATCCCGATGGCGGCACTGGTCGCCGTCATGGTGATGGTGTCCATCGGCACCTTCAGCTGGGAGTCCCTCAAGAACCTGCGAAAGCATCCGCCGAGCTCGAGCATCGTGATGGTGGCGACCGTGGTCGTCGTGGTCGCGACCCACGACCTGGCCAAGGGCGTCTTCGTGGGCGTGCTCCTGAGCGGGATCTTCTTCGCCAGCAAGGTGGGCCGGCTCCTGCGTGTCGAAAGCACCAGCGCCGGCGACACGCGCGCCTATCGCGTGGTGGGCCAGGTGTTCTTCGCCTCGGCGGACAGCTTCCTGGACGGCTTCGATTTCAAGGAGGTCCTCACCGCCGTCCGCATCGACCTGAGCCGCGCGCATTTCTGGGACATCACCGCCGTCAGCGCACTGGACAAGGTGGTGATGAAGTTCCGGCGCGATGGCACCAGCGTCGAAGTCGTCGGCCTGAACGAGGCGAGCGCGACACTGGTCGAGAAGTTTTCCCTTCACGACCAGCCAGGCGCGGTGGAGCTCGTGGACCATTGAGGAGCCAGGATGGAAAAGGTCATTGCATGCGTCGACGGAGCCGGCGACACCCGCCACGCGGCTGTTCGTGATGGGTCGGCACCACCACCCTTCGGCGGTCGCCGGGCGGCATCACCTGGACCACAACGTCGAACGTGCCATCCGCGCGCTGCAGCGACCGATCCTGGTCGCCTCCGCCCAATTCCGCAGCTCGCAGAGGTTCGCCATCGCGTTCGACGGGAGCGCAACCGCCCGCAAGATGGTGGAGACGGTTGCCGCAGTCCCATGCTCAAGGGTATTGCTTGCGCCAGCCAAGCTGCTCCTGGCGGGCCCGGTTTTCCTCTCCGGCCATGACGACGTGGCGGCAGGCGCTGGACAGCTGCCGAGCACGTGATCGCGACCTGACGACCGGAACCTGCTCTGTCCGACAAACGCCGACAGCCGCGCGCGCTCTGATACAGCATCCGGAAACCATCAAGGAGCAACTCATGAAATTCCCGACGCTCATCCTCGCCAGCGCCTTGGCTCTCGCCGGCGCGGCCGCCTTCGCCCAGAACGACACCAGTGGCAGCAGCTCCGGCTCGACTGCCGGCTCGCCATCGGGCAGCGGGACCTCCATCGTGGAAAAAGCCAAGACCGGCGTGCACAAGCTCGGCACCGCAACGAAGCACGCGCTGAACAAGGTCACCGGCAAGGACAAGAAGGACACGCAGGGGTCCGGCAGCGGCCAGGGCGACGCCAGCACGATGGGCGCATCCGGCACATCCGGCGCTTCGGGTGCCTCGGGTGCCTCCACCGGCGCTGGCGATTCGTCCGGTGGCAGCGCAAAGGGCAGCAAGCACCAGCAGCGCTGATCCGGCGCAGTGGCGCGCAGCCCCTCCCGTGGCGGCGGGCGGGGCTTCAGGGTTTCCTCGTAAACGCGTTCGCCACTTCACGGCGACCATCGGCGTTTGGCCCGCGCGTTGGGTGCGGGCCCCAACGACCCTGAAGGATCCGATGAAATTCCCCCAGGCGCGCGCGTTCGCGCTGCTTCTCGCCGCTGCCGGCGCCATCTCTTCGGCCCAAGCCCAGACTCCCGCCGCCAGGTGGCCGACGCAGGCGGTGCGCTTCATCGTGCCTTTCCCGGCCGGCTCCGCGCCGGACGTGCTGATCCGGCAGGTCAGCGTCAAGCTGACGGAAAAATGGGGCCAGCCTGTCCTGGTCGACAACCGCCCCGGCGGCAGCGGCGTGATCGGCATGACGGCGCTGATGAACGCGGCGCCCGATGGCACCACCTTCGGCTTCGTGCAGGGGTCCGCGATATCGGTGGCGCCCAGCACCATCAAGGGAGTGACCTACGACTTCAACCGCGACTTCGTGCCGGTCACCCTGGCCGCGGTCACGCCCTTCATCCTGTCGGTCCCGGCGGACTCCCCGTACAAGACGCTCGGTGACCTGATTGCCGCTGCCAAGGCCAAGCCCGAATCCGTGGAGGTCGCGGACAACGGCCGCGGCACCGCGCCCCACCTGGCGGCCGCGCTGCTGGGCATGCAGGCCGGCGCGCAGTTCCTGCACGTGCACTATCCGGGCGGTGCGCAGGCCATGCAAGGCACCCTGGGCGGACAGACCAAGATGATGGTCGAGTCGTACAACATCGTGGCCGGCAACGTCGAGGGCGGCAAGATGCGCGTCCTCGCATCGATGGCCGATCGCGTGGAACCCGGCCTGGAGCGTTTCCCCCTGGCGACGCAGACGGTGCCCGGCGCCCAGGCGCAGGGCTGGTTCGCCGTGATCGCGCGCAAGGGCGTGCACGCCGACGTCCTGGCCAAGCTCAATCGCGACATGGCCGACGCGCTGCTGCTGCCGGACATCGTCGCCAAGTCGCGCGACCTGGGCGTCTATCCCCGCCCCGGCACGCCCGAGCAACTGGCGCGCTACATCGAGGCGGACCGCAAGGGCTGGCAAGTCGTGCTGGACAAGCTGAACATCAAGCCGGAATGAAGGTTGCGGCCACCCTCCTGGCGCTTGCCTGCCTTGCCGGCGCCGGCGCGCACGCCCAGCCGGCGGACGCCTATCCGAGCAAGGCCATCCGGCTGGTCGTCCCCTTCGGCCCCGGCGGGCCGACGGACATCGCCGCCCGCGCGATCGCCCAGAAGCTCTCCACCTCCCTCGGCCAGCCGGTGGTGGTGGACAACAAGGCGGGAGCCGGCGGCAGCGTGGGCGCCGCCGAAGTGGCGCGCTCGCCTGCCGACGGCTACACGCTGCTGTACGGCAGCAGCAGCACGCTGGCGGTGAACCCCTCGCTGTACGCGAAGCTGCCTTACGACCCCGTCCGCGCGTTCACGCCCGTGGCCATGGTGGCGCGCGGGCCGCAGGTGATGATCATCCATGCGGGCTTGCCGGCGAACAACCTGAAGGAGTTCGTCGACTACGCCCGCAAGAACCCGACCGCCATCAACTACTCCTCCGCCGGCGTCGGCTCGATCGGCCACCTGGCCGGCGCGCTGCTGCTGGACAACCTGGGAATCAAGGGCACCCATGTGCCGTATCGCAGCGGTGCGCTGGCGATCACGGCGGTCGCGTCCGGTGAAGCCAGCTTCACCGTCGACGCCATCGGCACCACGGGCACGGCGGTCAGTTCCGGCCGCGCCCGCACGCTGGCGGTGTTGAGCGACAAGCGCTCGCCCTTCGCCCCCGGCGTGCCCACGGTGGCGGAGGCGGGCTTCAAGACGGTGTCGGCCGACTTCTGGAGCGGCCTGGTGGCGCCGGCCGGCACGCCGCCAGCCGTCGTGCAGCGGCTGAATGCGGCCGTCGTGTCTGCGCTGCACCTGCCGGAGATGGTCGCCCAGATGAAGCAGCTGGGCGCGGAGGGCCAGGCCAGCACGCCCGCGGAATTTGCCAGGTTCATCGACGAGGAGACCCGCAAGTGGTCAGGCGTCGTCAAGAGCACGGGCGCAACGGCGGAATAGCGCGTCAGCCGGCCGCGGCCGCCGGCTTGTGCAGTCGCTGGATCAGCAACTGCGTCATGCCTTCCACCGCGCTGCCGACTTCCTTGCCGGACTTCATGATCCTGAAGTAGCCGAGGCTGACCGCCGGATAGATTTCGCTGGCGCGCACCTGGTAGCGGCGCCAGGCCGCCTGCGCGAACGAGGGGAAGAGGGCGACGCCGAAGCCCTTCTCCACCATCCCGAGAGCGGTCTCCAGGTGGTTCACCACCATCGGCGAGCGGATTTCCGCCTCGACCTGCCGCGCCATCTCGGTGATCAGTTGCTGCACCGGGCTGCGGTCGTTGAGCGTGATCAGGGGGTAGTCGAAGACCTGGGGCCAGCCGATGCGCTCGCCGATGGCGGAGAACTGGTCCGAGTACACCAGCATCAGCGTGGCCGGCGCGATCTGCAACTGGGTCAGGCCCGACCGCTTGCGGGCGAACGCGCCGAAGGCGGCATCCAGGCGATCCGCCTCCAGCGCTTCGAGCAATTCAGTGGGCGCTGCATCCACGACGTCGACCTGCACCAGCGGGAACTGGCGCTGGAATTCCTCCAGCAGTTCGGGGACCACGTTGGACGCCAGGATCGGCGTGAAGCCCAGGCGCAGCCGGGAGACCTTGGCGTCGCCCAGGCGCTGGAGTTCGAGCGCCGCACCTTCGAGGGCGTCCACCACCTGCTGCGCCACCGGCAGGAATTCGCGGCCGGCAGCCGTGAGTTCGACGCTGCGGGTGGTGCGTTCGAACAGCCGGCAGCGCAGCTGCGCCTCCAGCTCGCGGATGCTGGCCGACAGCGCTGCCTGGCTCAGGTGCTGCTGTTGCGCCGCCTTGGTGAAGTTGCTGGTGTGCGCAACGCCCAGGAAGGCCTTGAGTTGCCGCAGGTTGAGGTTCATCGACCGAGCCGTGATGGGGCTCGATCATACGTGCCGCCTCGTCGGTGCCGGCGGGTGCTACTCGGGCTCGATGCCCGCGAGCTTCACCAGTCGGCCCCACTTCTGCGTGTCGGCTGCGACGCGCCGGGCGAGCTCGTCGGGGGTCGACGTTTCCGCTTCGGCACCGATGTTGCGCAGGGATTCGACCAGCTGCGGATCGTGCAACGCGCGCTGCACGATGGCGGCCATCCTGGCGTTGTGTTCGGGGGAGACGCCGGCCGGCTGGAAGACCGCGAACCAGCCGGTGAGGTCGTAGTTCTGCACGCCGGATTCAGCCATGGTGGGCACTTGGGGCAGGGCCGCCATGCGGCGCGACCCGGTGACGGCCAGGGCCCGCAGCTTGCCGGCCTTGACCAGCGGGATCGCCAGCGTCGCGTCGGCGAACACCAGTTGCAGCCGGCCGCCCATCAGGTCCGTCATCGCCGGGGGCACGCTCTTGTACGGGACCGAGAGCAGGTCCGTGCCGGTCAGCGTCTTGAACATCGCCCCGGCCACCAGCCCGGTCGCGTTGCCGGTGCCGTAGGCCCACTTGCCCGGCTCGCGCTTGACGGCCGCGACCAGCTCCTGCACGTTGTTCACCTTCACCGCCGCCGGGTCGCACACCAGCACGAAGCCCAGGGTCGCCACGCTGCCCACCGGCGTGAAGTCCTTGACGGGGTCGAAGGGCAGCTTCTTGAACAGGTGGATGTTGGCGGCGTGGGTGGAGTTGGGCGTGAACAGCAGCGTGTACGGATCGCCCCTGGCGGCGGCCACCGCTTGTGCCGCCAGGTTGCCGAGCGCCCCCGCGCGGTTGTCGATCACCACCGGCTGGCCGCAGACGACTTCCATCTGGCGCGCCAGTTGCCGCGCCGTGTTGTCGATGCCGCTGCCGGCGGCGTAGCCCACGAACATGCGCAGCGGCTTGTCCGGCCAGGCGGCGGCGGACGGCTGCGCGTGCAGCAGCGCAGGCAGGCCGCCGAAACCGGCGCCCGCGGCCAGCGCCAGCAGGTGACGGCGTTGCAGCGCCCTGGAGTTCGAATGGTTCATGGGTGTCTCCGTGTGTTGTTCGATGCTCAATAGCGCGCCGACAGCGCCGTGCCAGCCAGGTGTCCGGCAAAAGCGCTCGCCGCCTGCGCCGTCATGCCGGGTGCGTGCGCCAGGTACTGCTTGCAGGCGCGCAGCGCCACCGCGGAGCAGCCCACCAGGGTGGCGATGAGGTCCTGCGCTTCCTGTTCCAGTTGCGCGGCCGGCACCGAATGGCTCACCAGCCCGCCCGCTTGCGCTTCGCGGCCGCTCCATTCGCGCCGGCTGAACACCAGGTAGCTCAGGGTCTTGAGCGGCACGCGGTCGCACAGCGCAGCCATCACCAGCGTCGGCGGGATGTCGCGCTCCATCTCCGGGATCTGGAAGCGGCTGTCGTCCGCGGCCAGCGTGATGTCGCACACCGCCGCCAGCGCCGTGCCGACCCCGGTCGCGCGGCCCTGCACCACGGCCAGGGTGGGCGCAGGCGCTGCCTTGATGGCGTCGTACAGGTCCAGCGCCGGCTGCGCCACCAGTTGGCGCAGGCGCTCCGCCGAGGGCGGCGGCGCACCTTTGGCCGGTGTGGGCGAGACGCGGCCGGCGCAGAAGTCCGCGCCGGCGCCGCGCAACACCACCAATCGCACCTGCGGGTCCAGCCCGGAGAGGGCGGCGATGATGGCGGAGCCCATCTGCGCGCTCACCAGGTTGCCGTTGGCGGGCGTGTTGAGCGTGATGTGCAGCACGGCGTTGTGGCGGCGGATCGCCACCACGTCGCCCGCGCCGTCGCCGGGGGTGTCATGCATGAAGGGTCTCCTGGCGGTCTTGCATCAGCTGCCACAGCGCGAGCGCCGTGGCGGGCATGGGGATTTCCTGCCGGGTGTACGCGGACAGCGCATCGGCCAGCGCATTGAAGGTGGCGGCGGTCGCCGGCGTGATGCCGCATTCGCCACCGCCCTTCACGCCCAGCGGGTTGCCCTGCGTCGGGTCGTTGGTGAGCTCCACGGTGAGCGGCGGCAACAGGCCGGCGCGCGGCAGCCGGTAGTCCATGTAGGAGCCCGAGAGCACCTGGCCATGGTCGTCGATGGCGTACTGTTCCCCCAGAGCCTGGCCGAGGCCTTGCGCGAGGCCGCCGTGGATCTGGCCTTCCAGGATCAAGGGGTTGATGGCGCGCCCGACGTCGTCCACTGCGGCGTAGCGCAGCAACTGGACGTCGCCGGTTTCCCGATCGACCTCGAGCTCGCAAACCGCGGCGCCCGTGGGGTAGGCGGGCATGCGGCCGAAGAACTCCGCTTCGGCAACGAGCTTCTTCTGTTCGCGGTCGTCCGGCAGGCCCCGCTCCGCCACGTGCCCGGCGATGTCGGCCCAGGAAAGCAGGCGGTCGCTCCACCAGGCCCGCTTGAACACGAAGCCGTCGGCGTGACGCTCCAGCCGATCGGGCTGCGCTTTCACCATTTCCGCGGCGGCAGCGCGCGCGCGCTCCAGCAGCCTGGCCGAGGCCTGCACCAGCAGCGTGCCGCCGACCCGCATCGAGCGGTCGGAGTGCGTGCCGCCACCGGTCTTGACGAAATCGGTGTCGCCGGTGCGAAGCCGCATGCGCTCGGGCGGCAGCCCCAGGTGCTCGCTCAGCACCTGCAGGAAGGTGGTCTCGTGGCCCTGGCCGCTGGACTGCGTGCCTGCGACCACATCCAGCTGGCCGTCGGTGCGCATCTCCAGCTCGATGCGCTCGCGCGGCGCACCCACCGGCGACTCGATGTAGTTGGCCAGCCCGATGCCGCGCAGCTGCCCGCGCGCAGCCGACTCGGCGCGACGCGCCTCGAAGCCTGCCCAGTCGGACAGCTGCAGCACGCGCTCCATGTTGGCGGCGAAATCACCGGCGTCGTACGGCAGGCCCATGGGGCTCAGGCGCGGCAGCGTGTGGCGCGGGATCAGGTTGCGGCGGCGGATCTCCACCCGGTCGATGCCGAGTTCGCGCGCCGCAACGTCCAGCACCCGCTCGATCGCATGCATCGTCTCCGGCCGGCCGGCGCCGCGGTAGGGGCCGGTCGGCACGGTGTTGCTCATCACCGCCGAGATGTTCAGCGCCACGGCCGGCACGTCGTAGACGCTGGTCGTCACGCGCGCTGCATTCGACATGGGCACGTACGACACCGCGTGCGCGCCGACGTTGCCGATCAGGTGGTTGTCCAGCGCCAGCATGCGGCCCTGGGCATCGAAGGCGGCGGCGGCGCGGATCAGGAGGTCGCGGCCCTGGTAGTCGGTGACGAAGGCTTCGCTGCGGTCACTGGTCCACTTGACGGCGCGGCCGATGCGGCGGGCCGCCCAGAGCACTGCCACCGGCTCCATGTTGAGCGAGCTGCGCGGGCCGAAGCCGCCGCCGACGTCGGGCGACACCACGCGGATGCGATCGGCGGGCACACCGAATGCATCGACCAGGCCCATCTTCTGGCGGTTCACGCCCTGGCTGCCGGAGATCAGCAGCCAGCGGTCCTGCGCGGCGTCGTAGTGGCCGATGGCCGAGCGCGGCTCCATCTGGCTGTTGACGATGCGGCTGTTGCGGAACTCGCGCCGCACCACGCAGGCGGCGGCGGCGAAGGCGGTGTCGACGGCCGCGCGGTCACCGAGCTCGGTCTCGAAGCACAGGTTGCGCGGCAGGTCCTCGTACAGCTGCGGAGCGCCGTCCGCCATCGCGTCGTCGGCGCGCACCACCGCCGGCAGCACCTCGTATTCGACGGCCACGGCTTCGGCGGCGTCCCGTGCCTGGTTCGCCGTTTCGGCCACCACCATCACCACGGCGTCGCCGACGTGCCGCACCTTGTCGATCGCCAGCGGCCACTGCCGGCGCTCGTAGACACGGCCGGTGCTCGACTGGACGAAGGCCTTGGCCTGGTGGTTCACCGCGTCGATCGGGTTGGGGATGTGGTCGATGCCACGGTAGCCGTCGTCCACGTAATCCTGGCCGGTCAGCACGGCGACCACGCCGGGCATGCCGCGGGCGACCTCCACGCCGATGGCGGCGATGCGCGCGTGCGCGTGGGGAGAGCGCACGAAAGCGGCCCAGGCCTGGCCGGGGAGGTCGAGGTCGTCGGTGTACTGGCCGCGGCCGGTGATCAGCCGCTGGTCTTCGTGGCGCGCGAGCCGCTGGCCGATCATGGCGCGGCACCCTCGGCGGTGGGCACGCCCATGGCCCTTGCGGCTTGCTTGACCGCTTCGATGATGTGCACGTAGCCGGTGCAGCGGCACAGATTGCCTTCCAGGCCGCGCGCTATGCTGGCGTCGTCGATCGTGCAGCCGCTGCGCAGCAGGCCGTCGGCCGCCATGATCATTCCCGGAGTGCAGAAGCCGCATTGAAGCGCATGGCAGCGGTGGAAGGCCTGCTGCAGCGGGTGCAGCCCGCCTTCGGGCGCCAGCCCCTCGATGGTGGTGACGACGCCGCCGCTGGCCTGCGCCGCCAGCAGCGTGCAGGACTTGACCGCCACGCCATCGAGATGGACCGTGCAGGCGCCGCACTGCGTGGTGTCGCAGCCCACGTGCGTGCCGGTCAGGCCGAGGTCCTTGCGCAGGAAGTCCACCAGCAGCAGGCGCGCTTCCACCTGGCGTTGCACGGGCCGGCCGTTGACGGTGAGCTTCACCGCCGCCAGCCCGCTGTCGCCCGCATGCACTGCCGTTGCGGTGGCGGGCGCGAAAGAGCCGGCGCCGCCGCCGCTCAGCAGCGCATTGAACGAGGAAAAGAACTGGTCGGCGATCTTCCGGGCCGCGCCCGTCACCAGCCGCGAACCGATCTGCGCCAGCTTGCCGCCGACCTGCGCCTGCGCGGTGTAGTCGAGTCGGGTGTCACCGGCCTCGTCGCGCAGTCGCACGCGCGCTTGCAGCTTGCCGAAGCCGGCGACGCCGCCTTGTCCCTGCCCGGCCAGGCGGTAACCGGCCAGTGGCTGGATGTCATCGAGCTTCACGCTGCCGGTGAAGCGCGCCTTCACCGGCCCCACCGCCGCCATCACCACGGCTGTCCATTCGCCGGGAGCGGTGGCTTCGAACCGTTCGCAACCCGGGATGCACTGCTGCAGCACGGCCGGATCGTTGAGCGCCGCCCAGACTGCGGCACGCCGGGCGGGGATGAGCTGGGTTCCGGTGAATTCCATGAAGCGTTCAGTCCGCCGCGGCCGCTTGCGGTGCGGTGAGTTGGGAGAGTGCGCGACGCAGCAGGACGCCTGCGAGGTGCGCGCGGTAGGCGGCAGTGGCGGCCAGGTCCTCGTTGAGGCCTTGCGGCGAAAGCTCCAGCCCTTCGAGAGCGGCCGGTGATCGGGCGGGGTGCGCCGCCAGTCGCGCCTCGGCCTCGGCCCAGCGCGTCACGCAGGGTGCAGCGCCCGTGATCGCGACGCGCAGGCCCGCAACGGTCTGCGCGACGAACACGCCGACCAGTGCGTAGCCGGACGCCGGATGCCGGTGCTTGCAATACACGGCCTGAACAGCGGGCGGAAATTCGACCGCCGTGACGATCTCGCCCGCGTCCAGCGCCGTGTCGAACATGCCGGTGAAGAAATCGTCGGCCGCGATGCGGCGGCGGTCCGTCACCACCGTGGCATCCAGCGCGAGCACGGCCGAGGGATAGTCCGCCGCGGGATCGTTGTTGGCGATCGAGCCGCCCAGGGTGCCGCGCTGCCGCACCTGCGGGTCGCCGATGTTCCCGGCGAGGTTCGCCAGCGCCGGAATGGCGCCGTGCACCACCGGCGACGCGGCCACCTCGGCGTGCCGCACGGCCGCCCCTATCCGCAGCACGCCGCCTTGTACGGCGATGCCGCGCAAGGCCTCCAGCCGCGACAGGTCGATGAGGTGCGAGGGCCGCGCCAGCCGGTGCTTGAGCGCGGGCACCAGCGTCATGCCACCCGACAAGGGCCGCGCCTCCGGATGCTCGCGCAGCAGGCGCACGGCCTCGGCGACATCCAGCGGGCGCTCGTAGCGGAACGGGTACATCGTCGCGTCAGGCCTTCGGCAACGGGTAGGGCAGGGCCGGCAGGATGCGGCCGGCGCAGGGGCCGAAGCCGATCGCCACCCGTCCTTCGCCACCGGCGCGCGCGCGCAAGGTCACTTCGTCGCCGTCCTGCAGCCAGCGGCGTTCCTCGCCATTGGGCAGGTGCAGCGGCTCCTTGCCGGCGCTGGCGATCTCGGTCAGGCAGGCGCGCTCGTCATCGCGCTCTCCGGACACCGTGCCGCTGCCCATGAGGTCGCCGGGATGGAGGTCGCAGCCGTTCGAGCAGTGGTGCGTGAGCATCTGGCCGAAGGTCCACGTCAGGTTGGAGAGGTGCGTGGCGGCCAGCCGCACCGGGCCGCTGCCGGTTTCGCGCATGGCCGCGGTCGACAGCCACGCTTCCAGCGCGATGTCGAGCCCGCCGCGCTCGCGGTCCTGCGCGCTGTGCAGGTAAGGCAGCAGCGGCGGCGCCTCGGGCCGGCGCGCCGGTGCGCGCATGGCGAACGGGGCCAGCGCCTCCGCGGTCACGACCCAGGGCGAGATGCTGCTCATGAAGCTCTTGCCCAGGAAGGGGCCGAGCATCTGCTCCCACCATTGCACGGACTTGGCCGACCAGTCGTTCAGCAGGACGTAGCCGAAGATGTGCTCGCCGGCCTGGTCCAGCGGAACCGGCTCGGCCAGCCTGGTGCCGGCGCCCACCAGCGCGGCCAGTTCGAGCTCGAGGTCCATCGCTTCCACTGCGCCGAACTGGATGCTGCCGTCGGCCGCCTTCCACTGGCCGTTGGGCCGCCGCACCGGCGTGCCCGACACGCGGATCGAAGAGGCCCGCCCGTGATAGGCGACCGGCAGCGAATGGAACACCGGCGTCACCGGGTCGGCCAGGCCCTTGAAGCGCCCGTGCCGCTCGGTGTGCGGGTAGGAGGTGAGGAAGTCGGTGTAGTCGCCGATGCGGCACGGCAGGTGCATGCGCACGTCGGCCTGCGAATGCAGCAGGGTGCCGGCGCGCTCGCGCAGGCCGCTGTCGCCGCCTTCGCGCAGCAGCTCGGACAGGCGGGCGCGCAAGGCCGAAGCGGGCTGGTTGCCGAGCGCCATCATCGCGTTGAGGCCGAGGTCCGAGGGCGCCACGGCGCGCACTGCCCGCGCCGCGTCGCCGGAGAAGAGGCCGGCCGCATCCAGCGCGCGCAGGTCGACCACCTGGTCGCCGATGGCGACAGCTGGCCGCGGCGCCGCTGCATCGGCTTCGCTCTGGAGCGAGAACATGCCCAGCGGCAGGTTCTGGATCGGGAAGTCGGCGCCGGGCGTGTTGGCCGAGGCGAGCCAGCTGCGACGCGCCGGATCGTGCGTGGCGTTCAGCGCGATCATGCGAGCATGGGCTGGTGGCGGTTGCGGTGGGCGGGCGGCATGGTTCGTCTCCGGTTCGGCAGGATCAAAGGGCGACGGTGTCGGCCTGGTACTCGAACAGCCACTCGTAGCGCTCCTTCACGCGCTGCTCGCTCCACTGTTCGTCCACGTATTTCGCCGCCCCTTCGGCGTGCGCCAGTTGCGGGTTGTGGAAGCGCTTGGCGTTGGCGGCGGAGCCCTCGACGATGCGGCTGGTGCGCTCCACGCGGGCCTGCTCGAACCGCTGCAGGCCCATCACCGGATCGCTGCGCCATTGCTCCAGGCAACGCGCCAGCACCAGGCCGTCCTCCAGCGCCATCACGGCGCCCTGGGCCAGGAAGGGAAGCGTCGGATGGCAGGCATCACCGAGCAGGCCGACGCGGCCGTAGCTCCAGCGCGTCAGCGTCTCGCGCCCCATCAGGGCCCACTTGTACGGTGTCTGCAGCGATCGGATCAGCGTCTGCACGTCATCGTGCCAGCCGGCGAAGTCGGACAGGCATTCCTGCGTGCTGCCGACGGTCGACCAGGACTCGACTTCCCAGCCCTGCTGCTCCACGGCGCCGACGAAGTTGATCAGCTCGCCGCGGCGCATCGGGTAGTGGATGACGTGCGCGCCGGGTCCCACCCAGTTGTAGCCGTAGGGCTGGCGCAGGTGGGCGGGCAGGCGCGAGGCCTCGATCACGCCACGCCAGGCGATGATCCCGGAAAAGGTCGGGCGGTCTGGCCCGATCAGGCACTGGCGAACCTGCGAGTGCACGCCGTCGGCGCCTATGACGACGTCGGCCACCGCCACCACGGAGTCGCCGCTGCGCACGATCACTTCGTGGCCGCGTTGCTCCACGCCGTCGATGCGAACGCCCATCCTGATCGCTTCAGGATGGCGTGCCTTCACCGCGTCGATCAGCACCTGGTGCAGGTCGGCGCGATGCACCGTGAGGTAGGGAAACCCATAGCGCTCGCGCGAGCTGGCGCCCAGGTCGAACAGGTTCCAGGTCTGGCCCGTGTTCCAAAGGCGCACCTTCTTGCCGGCCGGTTCGGCGGCGATGCGCGCCACGGCATCGGCCAGGCCGAGCGCCGCCAGCGTGCGGTTGCCGTTCGGGCTGATCTGCAGGCCGGCGCCGACTTCGCGCAGCTCGCGTGCCTGTTCCAGCACCTGCACCTCGAAGCCGCGCAACATGAGCGCCAGCGCGGCCGCCAGGCCACCGATCCCCGCACCGACGACAACCACCCGCATGTGTTCCCCTTCAGAAGCTGCCGAACTGTAAGAGCAGGGCGCGCCGGGGGGAAGCTCGAATTTCTTCTCAGTCCATCGCCAAACGCTATCAATCGCCGCGACGCGCAACCGGCTCAGCGGCAGCCGGCACTGCACACTTGCCGCATCCGCAACACCAGGCTGTACCCACATGAACATCCAACCCCGGGTCGAAATCATCCCCGGCCCACCGGCTCGTCTTGCCGTGCACCGCTGGGGGGACGCCGCGGCGCCTGCCGTCCTGATGAACCACTCGATCCTCGCGTCGAGTGCGATGTGGGAGGAGCAGGCACGCCTGCTGGCGAGCCGCGGCTTGCAGGTGCTCTGCGTCGATGGCCGCGGCCACGGCCAGTCGGAGGCGCCGCCGCCGCCCTACCGCATCGAGGACCTCGCTGCCGACAACGTGCGCGTGCTGGACGCGCTCGGTATCGCGCGGGCGCACTTCGTCGGCCTTTCCCTGGGCGGGATGACCGGCTTCGGCCTGGGCATCCACCATGGCGACCGGCTGCTGAGCCTGTGCATCTGCGATGCGCGGGCCGACACGCCGGCCGCGATGCGGGGCATGTGGGACGAGCGGATGGCACTGGCACGGGCGCAGGGCTGCGCCAGCCTGGCCACTGCCACCCTCGAGCGCTGGTTCGGCGCCGCTTTCCTGGCCCGGCAAAGCGCCGCGGTGCGTTCATTGGCGCAGGCGATCGGGCACACGCAGGTGGATGGATTCGTCGGCAGTGCCCAGGCCATCCAGGGGCTGGACTACCTCCCGCGCGTGGGCGAGATCCGCGTGCCCACCACCTTCATCGTGGGCGCCAACGATGGCCCGTTGCCGCAGGCCATGCGGGACTTGCAGGCGCTGGTGCCGGGTGCGCGCATCGAAGTGATCGCGGACGCCGGTCACCTGCCCAACGTGGAACAGCCGCAGGCGTTCAATGCCGCGCTGCTGCGGCATTTCGCCCCGCTGGAACTCAGTCGATCTTGATGGCCAGGTCCTTGACCAGCTTGCCGTACTTGCGGTCGTCGCGCTGGATGAGGTCCTCGAATTCCTTGGGGCTCAGGATCAGCGGCTCCATGCCGCCGGCGTTGGCCAGGCGCTGCTGCACGGCGGGCGTGCGCAAGGCCTTCTGCGTTTCGGTGCGCAGGCGTTCGATGATTTCCGGCGGCGTGCCGGCGGGCGCGAACAGGGCCAGCCAGATCTTCGCGTCGAAGCCCGGGTAGGTCTCGGCGATCGCCGGCACGTCCGGATATTCGGGCGCGCGCGTGGGGCTGGTCACCGCGATGGCCCGCAGCTTGCCGGCCTTGATCTGCGCCGCGTTGGAACTGCCGGCGAACATGGCCGCGACTTCGCCGCCGACGGCGGCGGTGGTGGCGGTTGCGCCGCTCTTGTACGGCACGTGGACCATGTTGATCCCCGCGCGCTGCTTGAGCATTTCCATGATCAGGTGGTGCTGTCCGCCATTTCCGCCCGAGGCGTAGTACAGCGGCGGGTTCGCCTTCCTGGCGTACTCGATGAATTCCTTGAAGGTCTTGGGCGGCAGGTTCGGGTTGATCGTCAGCACGAACTGGTTGGCCGCGACGGTAGCCACCGGCACCAGGTCCTTCAGGGGATTGAAGGGCATCTTGGCGTAGACGTGCGGGTTGATGACGATCCCGCTGTCGGCCGCCAGCAGCAGCGTGTAGCCGTCGGGAGCTGCCTTGGCGACGATGTCGGCGGCGATGTTGCCGTTGCTGCCCGGGTGGTTGTCGACCACCACCGGCTGCTTGAACGCTTCCGAAAGCGCCTGGCCGAGCACGCGGGCTGCGATGTCCGGCGCACCGCCGGCCAGGATGGGCACCAGGATCTTGATGGGCCTGGAGGGATACTGCTGCGCGCTCGCGGCCGCAGCGGCGCAGAGCAGGACGGCACCCACCAGGCGCTGGATGGTTTTGAACTTCATGATTGCTCCTTGCGCATGCGAATCTTCAGACCTTGACGCTGCTCTGGACCTGGACGGGGAACAGTTCCTCCAGCGCGACGCGCCTGTGGCAGACGCCCTGCTCGAAAGCGAAATCGGCGAAGGCTTGCAGCGTCGGGCGGTTCGGCTCGATCCCGTACGGCCAGAAGTCGTTCCCCATCGTCGCCTGCGCGGACTTGGCCGCCTCCGGAATCCAGGGTAGCGGAAAGTGCGAGCAGGTGATGTCGAGGGCGCGCTCGACGCTGCGATCCTTGGCCTGCGTGAAAGCCTTCAAGAGGTTGGTGGCGATCCAGGGATGGCGATCGAGCTGCTCCTTGCGGATGGCGATGACGTGCATGATCGGGAAGATTCCCGTCTCCTGGTACCAGGCACGCTCGACCGCAGCCGAGTCATCGAACAGCCGAACGATGCTGCCCTCGGCAAACCCGCGCGGCGGGCGCGCGGACAGCACGACGTCGATCTCGTTGCCGAGCAGGAGGGTGTTCAGGTTGCTGTCCGGGCGGCGCGTCAGGCGCACCTGGTCCGGCAGCTTGATCTCGACCTTCTCGGCGCGGCCGGCTTCGTTCACCCCCGCCTGGACCCAGTCGATCGCCGTCAAGGGGATCCCCACGCTGCCGGTGAGATAGCCACGGCTGTAGATGGAGGCCGTCTGCGCCCACTCCGGCACGCCGATGCGGCAGCCGGCGAGTTGCGCGGCAGACTTCAGCTCGCTGCCGGCGCGCACGTAGAAGGACGACTGGCGAAACACGCGCGAGGGGAACACCGGGATCGCCGTCAGGCCGTCACCGCCCTGGGAGGTCAGGGAGATGTATTTGGCGAAGGACATCTCCGCCACGTCCCACTCGCGGAACTTGATGAAGCGGTAGAAGATTTCCTCGACCGGAAGGACGCTGGGCAGCAGGTCGATCCCTTCCGCCTGTACCCGGCCGGAGAGCAGGTCCCGGACGTGGTCGTAGTCATTGATGCCGATGGATAGCGTGAGCTTGCTCAAAGAAGTCTCCTGGAAACTTTGTTGTGGTCGTGATTTGGCCGGACTTTAAGAGCTTGATCGAGCTTGATCAACGTGGATTGACGAATCAACCGGGATGCCGCGGGCGCGGACCTCGCCCATCGTAAACGGCGGGGAGCGCCTGCGGGAACAGGCGAGCTGCGGTAACCTCGGCGCCATGACTTCGCTGCCAGCCCTCCGGCTCCTTCCCGCCATTGCCGTGTGTCTCCTGCTGTCGGCCTGCGCCACGCGCGAGCCGGTCAACCAGTCCGCCATGATCACCATCCCGCAGCAGTGCTCGCTGCCGGCCCTGGCGGCGGAGGTGCCGGACACCCGTCCGGTTGCCTATGAAGTGCTCGAGGCGCGGTGCGGCGCGGAGGCCTGGTGCGCGGCGTGGCAGCTGCCCCAGCATCACAGCCTGGTCTACGCCCAGACGTTCAGCCAGTGCGTAGGCCGCTCGATGCCGGTGCGTGCGCCGGCGGTCCTGGTGCAGCCGGGAGCCGCGCCGTCCGCGCTGCCCGCGCCGCGGCCGGCACCGCCGCCGATGAATCCGCCGCGGCCGTACCGGAACTAGCCCGGCGGGATCGCGAACCGCCGCGACCGGGTCAAGGCGGGATCGGCCTAGGCGCGGTAACCGAGCCGGGCCGACAGCACGTCGGCGGTCTCCATCACCAGGGGCACCATGCCGCGCAGGCTCTTCTTCGTCAGGCGCTGGATCGGCCCGGCCATGCCGACGGCGGCGACCACGCTGCCGCTGGCATCGCGCACCGGCGCGGCGATCCCGCGTTGCCCTTCTTCACTCTCCTCGTCGTCGACGGCATAGCCGGCGCGGCGCACTTCGTCGAGCGCCCGGCGCACGGCGGCCGCGTCGGTCAGCGTGGCTGCGGTGCGGGCGGCGAGCTTTGGCGGCAATGCGCGCGCGACCGCATCGGCCGGGCTGAAAGCCAGGATCGCCCGGCCCTCGCTCGTGCAGAACGCCGGCTTGCGCACGCCGAGGTAGGACCGGATGCGGATCGCCTGCTGGCTCTCGAGGTTGTAGAGGTAGACGATGTCCTCGCCGTCCAGCACCGCCAGGTGCACCGTCTCGTTGCTCTTTTCCCGCAGCGTATGCAGGTGCGGCAGTGCTTCGGTGGCGATGTCCATGCGCCTGCGCACCAGGGTACCCAGGGAGAACAGCGCCAGCCCCAGGCGGTAGCGGCCGTCCTGCGGGTTCTGCTCCAGGAAGCCTTCGGCGCTGAGCGTGCTGGCCAGCCGATGGACCGTGCTCTTGCCCAGCCCGAGCCGGCGGGCCAGTTCGCTGATGCCGATCTCCGGTTCCTGCGCGGTGAAAGCCTTCAGCAGCCGCAACGAGGCGGCGACCGAAGACAAGCGGCTGGTGGATCCGGGCGCTGCGTCGGCCACGCTCGGGCGGCTCAAACCGTGGCGTGCGGTTTGCCCGGCTCGGCGCGCAGCGCCTCGCGCGCGGCTTCCAGGTACGGCGTGTCCGTTGCCAGCACGAGCGCCGCCGAACGCACCCGCTGCTGTTGCGGCAGCGTGCCGGGCGGCGGCACGCCCTTGTCGGCGAGCGCGCGCGCCGCCTTCATCAGCAGGCGCCGCGCCATGATGATGCCGTTGTCGGTCGACACCAGGTGCTCGCGGGTGCGGTCCTGGATCGCTCCCATGCTCTCCTGCAGCGAGGCGTCCTGGATCGCGATGCCCTCGACGCCGCTGAACAACTGGCCGGCCTTCTGCCTGGCGCGATCGATCAGGTAGTCGTTGTCCTTGTTCTGCACCGGGCGGTAGGTGCCCGGGATGTTCAGCGAGTGCACGCCCTTGCCGGCCTTCATCGCCTCGACTTCCGAGTCCTTCAAGGCGCGGGTCGGGTGGTAGTCGAAGCTCCAGGCCCAGCAGTTCTCATCGTCGATGGGAATCCAGAAGTGGCCGTGCAGCGGGTGGTCGGCGCGCGGCGGCACCATGCTGAAGCAAGGCATCAGCCACGGCGTGATGCGCCAGTAGTACGAGCCTTCCTCGGCGTTGCGCCGCACGCCGATGAAGAGGCCGGCGTCGCCATTCGAGACCTCGAACACCGGCTTGCGGTCGCTCAGGTTGTACTCGTTGCCCTTGGAGCCCTGGAACAGCGGGTCGGACTTCAGGCTGCTGCTGTGCAGCCACGACACGTGGCTGGAGTCGATGCCGCCTTCCAGCGCCTGCAGCCAGTTGCATTCCTGCAGCCGCTTGGAGGTGTAGCTCTGCACCCGGGGCACGGTGGCGAATTCGTATTCGGGCAGCGGGGGTTGCAGCTGCGGCGGGCCCATGTAGATCCAGGCGATGCCGCCGCGCTCCACCACCGGGTAAGCCTTGAGCTTGATGCTGTCGCAAAAGCCGCTTTCGGCGGGCTCCGAAGGCACCTCCAGGCAAGCGCCGTGCACGTCGTACTTCCAGCCGTGGTACGGGCAGCGGATGCCGTTCTCCTCGTTGCGGCCGAACCAGAGCGAGACGCCGCGGTGGGCGCAGAACTCCTCGATCGCGCCCAGGCGCCCTTGCGTGTCGCGAAACACCACCATCCGCTCGTGCAGCAGTTGCAGCCGCACCGGCGCGCCGTCCGCCTCGGCCACCTCCTCGGCCAGCAAGGCGGGCAGCCAGTAGCGGCGAAACAGCTCGCCCATCGGTGTGCCGGGACCGGTCTGGGTGAGGAGGGCGTTCTGTTCCTGGTTCAGCATTGGCTTCTCCGAGTGTTCCTCTATGGGGAACGGCGTCACCTATAGAGGAACGATGATAGCATCGGCTTTTGCATGGCCCCAAGGAGCCTGGATGTCCGCGCCCCCACTCGCCGCCGGCAACTGGACGGCTCTTTGCAGCACGCACGACGTCGCGCCGGGGTTCGCCGTCAAGGTGGAGAGGGACGGGGCCGAGCTCGCGGTCTTCAACGTGGACGGTGAATTCTTCGTCACCGACGACCGCTGCACCCACGGCCCCGGCTCCCTGTCGGAGGGCTGCATCCTCGGCGACATCGTCGAATGCGACTTCCACAACGGCGCCTTCAACATCCGCACCGGCGCGGTGGAAGCGCCGCCCTGCATGGTGCCGATCAGGACTTACCCGGTGCGCGTGCAGGAGGGCCGGGTCTTCATTCCGCTGCTGCCGGTGAAGTGAGGCGCCGTCGGCCTCAGCGCTCGGCGATGTAGCGCTGCGTCGTCACCGGCTGGTCCGCGCGCAGGAATTCGCGAACGCGGGCCTCCAGTTCCTGGTCGGCCAGCGTGCCGCGCGAGCGCTGGTGCAGGTAGTCGGCCCAGGACGCGACGATGAAGCGCTCGACGTAACGCGAGGAGTCGCCCAGGTCCCGGTACACGCGCCACAGGGTCGCACCGTCGCGGCGGCGCGAGGCCCGCAGCTGGCTCACGGCGTGCAGGAATTCCTCGGCCTCGCCCGTGTTGACCCGATACGCCACTTCCACCGACACCGGTCCGTCGTCGGGCAGGGGCTGGTTCGCGATGAACGTGTCTTCCCAGAGCGCCACCGGCGTGATCTCCTGCGCGTCGCCCATGCGCAAGGGGAACTTGCGGGCCAGGAAGACGCCCGCGACCATCGAGAGGGCGGCCAGGCACAGGGCGAACGGCAGTCCCGCGAGCCCCGACACCGCGCCCCAGAAGGCCGAGCCGATGGCGAACGAACCCAGGGCGCTGACCGTGTGCAGCGCCACGGCGCGCGACCGCACCCACGGCGGCGCGCTCGACTGCGTGGCTGTGTTGAAGGTCGCCATCACCGCCATCCAGCCGGCGCCGCCGATCGCCAGGCTCACGAACACCACGGCCGGAATGCGCACGAACGCTGCGATGACCATCAGCGCCGCGAAAACGAAACTGCCGGCGGCGACCAGCCGTTCCAGTCCCAGCCTGGCGCGCAACTTGCCCAGCACCAGCCCCGCGGCGACTGCGCCGGTGCCGAGGCAGCCCATGAGGAAGCCGAAGCCCGCCGCGCCGAGCTGCAGGTGTTGCGCCGCAATGGCAGGCAGCAGCGCCCAGAGCGCGGACCCGCTGCCGCTGAAAGCGACGGTGCGCAGCAACTGGGCCAGGATCATGGGTGAGTGCCGTGCATAGCGCAGGCCGGCCACCGTGCCGCTCCAGAGCCGCTCCGCCGGCAGCGGCGACTTCGGGTGCTCCGCCGGCGGCCATATGCGCACTGCCTGCATCATCGCCACTGCGCTCGCCACCGCCAGGGCAAACACCCAGCCGGCGCCCAGCCAGGCGAACACGAAACCGGCGATCGACGGCCCCAGCGCGCGGGCGCTGTTCCATGCGATCGACATGGCGGTGATCGCCTGCGGCATGTCCTCGCGCGGGACGGTGTCGGCGACGCTGGTGTTCCAGGCCGGCGACAGCAGCGCGGTGCAGCAGCCCGCGGCGAAGGTGAACACCAGCAAGGCCGCCGGACCGGCCCACCCGAGCAGCGCCAGCACGGACAGCACGACCAGGACGCCGACCTGGACGCCGAGCGCCTTGAGGATCAATCCACGCCTGTCGGTCGTGTCCGCCAGCACGCCGGCGGGCAGCGCCAGCAGGAACATCGGCAGGAACACGGCCGTCTGCACCAGCGCGGCCAGGAAGGAGGAGCCCGTGAGCTCCACCATCAGCCAGGACGCCGCCATGACCTGCATGGCGTTGCCGGTGAAGTAGATGGCGCTGCCAAGCCACAGCCCGCGGAAGGCGGGCAGGCGCAAGGGCGACCAGAGGGAGTTGGCGGCGGGGGACGTCATGGCAGGGCGTCCGGTGTTCGCAGCATCGCAGTGTCCAGGCTTCGGATATCAACGCCCGCCATATCTCATGTCCACAATTTCACTTTGGTCCGGCGCCAGGTTTTATGGATCGTATCCCTCTTGGGACACCGGGCCCGGCGCCTGCGGGCAGCTCGCCAGTCCAGGAGTATGAACGGATCTCGTTTTTGACAAAAAAACGAGAATGAACATCACTCGATCCTGCTGCAGGCGCTCGACGCCTACGCGCTGGCGCTGCGGCATTGCTACTTTGGCGGCGTCACGGCGATGGCGCTGCGCGGCCCCGGGGCTGCAGCTCGAAGCCGGGTGAAGCACACGGCGTTTCAACGAATCAACCGCGACGTGCCGGACGCGGCCGTTGCCGCCCTCACTCGCCCTGGATGTTCGCGTCCTTCACGATCCGTGCATAGGACGCGAGCTGCTGGGTGATGAAGCCGCTGAAGCTGTCGCCCACCAGCACCCGGAACTCGAAGCTCTGCGGCGCCAGCTTCTCGGTGACGGTCCTGGAGGCCATGGCCTTCTGCGACAGCGCTTCGAGCTTCCTGGCGATCGGCTCGGGCAGCCCGCGCGGCGCCCACAGGCCGTACCAGGTGACCATCTCGAACTCCGGAAACCCGGACTCCGCGACGGTGGGCACGTTCGGCAGGCTGGGCACCCGCCGCCTGGTGGTGACGGCCAGCGGCTTGAGCTTGCCGGCGGCGATGTGAGGTGCGGTCGACGGGATCGCATCGATCAGGCCGGTGATCTGGCCGCCCAGCGCATCGTTGAGCGCGCCGGAGGTGCCCTTGTAGATGATGGTCGGGATCTCGAGCTTGCCTTCCTTCTTCAGCGCCTCGGTCGCCAGGTGCATGGGAGAGCCGACGGCGGAAGTGCCGAAGGCGAACTTGCCGGAGTTGGCGCGGGCCAGGACCATGAACTCCTTGAGGTTGTTCGCCGGGATCGACGGATGCACGGTCATCACCATCGGCACCGAGCCCAGCATCGCGATCGGCCGGTAGTCGCGGATGGCGTCGTAAGGCACCCGGCGATTGATCAGCGGGCTGGCGATCAGCGTCGGCGACTGCACCAGCAGCGTGTAGCCGTCCGGTGCCGCCTTGGCCACCGCGTCGCTGCCGATCGCGCCGCTGGCGCCCGGCCGGTTGTCCACGAGGAAGGTCTGGCCGGTCTGTTCCGAAAGGCTCTGGGCCAGCACGCGCGCCACCAGGTCCACCGTGCCGCCGGGCGGGAAGGGCACCACGATGCGGACCGGCCGTTCCGGATAGTTCTGCGCTTGCGCCGCGAAGGGCGCCGCGGCGATCAGGCCGAGCGCGAAGGAAAGGATGGCGATGTTTTTCATGTGTTGCGTCTCGGGGTCCGTGGTTGTCAGCAGCAGGGCATCTTCAGCAAGCGCAATGCGTTGCGAAAGTAGATGCCTTCCCGCTCGTCTTCCGGCAGTCCCAGCGAGTCGATCGCTTCCGGGATGGTGCGGATGAACATCGGGCCGCCTTCCGGGTCGAACGGGCAGTCGGAGGCGAACACCACCTGCTTGGCGCCGAAGAAGTCCAGGCCGCACCGGATGCCGCTGCGGCCGCCGGCCAGCGCCGTGTCCGCGTAGAACATGCGGAAGTAGTCGATCGGGCGCTTGGGCATGCGCTTGAGCAGCCCTTCGTAGTCTTCGTCCGAAGTACGGCTGCCGAACTGGTCCAGCCCGGGGCCGACGCGACCGTCGAAGAACGGGATCATCGCGCCCATGTGGTGGGTGATCACCTTCAGGTTGGGCCACCGGTCGAAGAAGCCGGAGAAGACCATGCGGGTCATCGCCGCGCTGGTCTCGTACGGCCAGCCGAAAGTCCACCAGATCTCGTACTTGGACTTCTTCTCGCTCGCGTAGTCGCTCATGCCGGCGCCCCGCGCGGGGTGCATCCAGATCGGCACGTCGTACTTGTTCACCGCCGCCTCGAAGATCGGCAGGAACTCCTCGTCGTCCAGCGGGCGGCCGTTGACGTTGGTGAAGACCTGGATGCCGCGCGCGCCCAGCTGCGTGATCGCGCGCTCCATCTCCTCCAGCGCGGCCGGTACGTTGTTCATCGGCAGCGAGGCGACGAAGGCGGGAAACTTGTCCGGATGCGCATCGCGGATCTGCGCCATGCCGTCATTGGCCAGGCGCGCCATCTCGGGCGAGTCCTCGGGGCCGGCGATCACCTCGATGGGCGGCATCGACAGCGTCAGCAGCTGCTGGTAGTCCGGGAACTCCTCCATCATCTTCAGGCGGGCGTCGAGGTCGTACAGCACCGGGATGGTCAGCCAGCGCTTGATGGCCCCCTTGTCCTTGGCGGTGGCCGCCATGCGGTCGAAATAGGCGCGCGGAAAGATGTGGGCGTAGCTGTCGATCTTCTTCAATGGAGACTCCGCATTAATTCACTGTCGGTGAATTCTTATGGAAATCCCGGCCGCAGGCAAGCGGGCGACCCCGCGCCCTACCGCAGCACGTAGGCGACCACGACCTCGACGATGTGGTTGACCCTTTGCATCAACAGCTTGGGGCTGGACAGCTCCCGGTCGAAGCCGACCGACAGCGTGTGGATGTTGGACAGGTAGAAATAGGCGCAACCGGCGATGGTGAAATACAGCTGCATCGGGTCGATGCCGGAGCGGAACTGCCCTTGCTCCTGACCGCGGCTGACGATGTCCTCCAGCGTCCTGACCAGCGGCGAATTCAGTTCGCGAATGCGCGGCGACGCGGCGAGGTGCTTGGCCCGATGCAGGTTCTCGCTGTTGAGGAAGGTGATGAATTCCGGGTGGGCGATGTAGTAGTCCCAGGTGAACTCCACCAGCCGGCGCAGGGCGGCCAGGGGCGGCATGTCCTGCAGGTGGAGATACAGCTGGGCGTCCCGGATCTCGGCGTACACGCTCTCCAGCACCGCGGAAAAGAGGCCGTCCTTGTCCTTGAAGTAGTAGTAGACCAGGCGCTTGTGCACCTCGGCTTCGTCGGCGATCCGCTCGATGCGCGCGCCGCCCAGTCCATGCCGCGCGAACTCGCGCCGCGCCGCCACCAGGATCGCCTTTTGCGATCGGTCGGCGTCGCGCTTGCGGGCGTCGAGCGGAGCGGCTGCTGCGGACTTCTTCTTGGCCGGGGTCACCATCCGTCGGATTCTAGGGCCGACGGGCGCGATAACTCACGTTCCGTGAATAAGTGCGGCGCCGCGCTTCAGGCCCGCCCCAGCTGCGGCCAGGACGATTCGAGGTAGGCGGCAGGCTGCGCCATGGTCGCTGCTGCCGCGGCCTCCTTGCGATAGATGCCGCAGCAGACCAGCACGTCACCGATCCGCTCGATGTAGGCCGACTTGGCTTCCTCGCGCCCGGTCACCGGATTGGTGGTCGCATAGTCGACCCAGCCGCGGCCGGCGGACTTGGCCAGCTCGATCTTTTCCAGCGTGAACAGCTTGCCGCTGGCGTCCTTGAAATCGCGGTGGTTGTCGCCCACCAGCTGCGGCTTGGGCGGCAGGCACAGGACCGTGCAGTCCATGGTCAGGACGATCAGGTAGTCCTCGCCCCTCCAGAAGCCGCCCTGGCGGTCCATGAAGTCGGCGCAGGCCTGCTGCACGCCGCGCTTGCGCACGTGTTCCACGCCCGCCTTCACCAGCGCGATCACCCGGCCGCGATCCTCGCCGCGGTCGGTCTTGAAGCGGCCGACCACGTCGATCAGCAGGGCGGTCTCGCGCTGGAAGGCGGCGGCGGATCCCGCGGCTTGCTCGACCAGCGCCGCGTTCTGCTGCGTGGCGGCATCCACCGAGCCGACGGCCCGGTTGATCTCCTCGACCCCGGCGCTCTGCTCGCGCGACGCCAGCGCGATTTCGCCGAGCACGCGCGTGACCTTTTCGACGCTGCCGACCACCTCGCCCATCGTGGCGCCGACGGAATCGACCAGGGCGCGGCCCTTCTCGACGCTGCTGCTGGACCGGCGGATCAGCCCGTGGATCTCGCGCGCGGCCTCGGCGCTGCGTTGCGCCAGGTTGCGCACCTCACCGGCGACGACCGCGAAGCCGCGGCCCTGCTGGCCGGCCCGGGCCGCCTCGATGGCAGCGTTGAGCGCCAGGATGTTGGTCTGGAAGGCGATGCCTTCCACGGTGGCGAGGATCTCGGCGACCCGGCGCGAGCTGGCGTCGATCTCCTCCATGGTCGCCGCCGCTTCCTGCATGCGCTCGGACGCGTGGGCAGCGACCTGGCGCGAAGCGCCGGCCAGTTCGCTGGCGCGCGCGCAGTTCTCGGCGTTCTGGCGGGCCGAGGAAGCCAGTTGCTCGACACCCGCGGCGGTTTCCTCCAGCGACGCCGCCTGCTCCTGCGTGCGCTCCGACAGCTGCCGGTTGCCCTCGACGATCGTGCGCACGCCACCGTCGATGCTTTGCGCGCTGGTGCGGACCTGCGTCACGATCCGGGCGAGGCTTTCGTTCATGCGCAGGATCGACGCCCAGAGCCGGGCTGCTTCGTGCCGCCGCGAGACCCCTTCGACCGCCGCGTCGGCGGTCACCAGCTCACCGCTGGCGATGCGGTCGGTCACGGAGATCATGCCGTCGATGCCGGCGACCATGAAGGCGTGCAGCGCCGCCAGGAGATACAGGCCCAGCAGCAGCCCGGCGACGGCCAGCGGCACCAGCGTCTCGCGCGGCACGGCGGACCACAACGCAAGGGCCGCCGGCGTGACGAACAGCGCGGCCACCAGGGCGAAGCCGGCGAGCAGGCCCAGCCGGTCGAGCACCCGGAAAGCGGGCGCGAAGATGATTTTCCCCATGGACGTCTCCAGGCTCCACCGTCACAGGGGCGGGGGCGTTCGCTTCTACGGTCTTGTGCGCAGACTATAGGAGCAAGCCGGGGGAATGGCATCCTGCCAGTCGCGCCGCGGCAACAGGCCGGGCCCGCGCCGGGGTCAATCGGCGCCGACTTGCAGGCGGTTCGGCTGCCGCCGCTCGATCGCCCACTTCAGCAGCGCCGCGCTTCGGTACACGGCGTGGGCGAACTTGCCATAGGGCAAGGTGAGGAACAAGGCCATGACGGTCCCCAGGTGCACCGCCAGCAGCAAGGCCATCCCGCCCGTGTCGCGCCAGGCCAGCAGCGCCAGACCGGTCAGGCTGGTGGCGAACAGCAGCACGATGAACGCGCGGTCCATGGGCCGCTGCCGCGCATCGCCATGCAGGGGATGCCGGCGCAGGTTCAGCCAGAGCAGGCCGGCCGGACCCGCGAGCAGGCCGAGTCCGCCGACGGTGCCAAGGAGCACGGGAGCGCTGGCGATCGCGTAGGGCGCCGGCTGGCCCGCATAGTGGTACAGCGTCGCCACGCAGGTGGAGGCGAAGCAAAGCAGGAAGCCGTAGAAGGTCAGGTGATGGAAGCGCCGGCGCACCAGCGTGAAGCGGTCGCTTTCCTCGTTGCAGCCGTCGCCGTGGCCGCCATCCAGGTAGGTGAGCGCCAGCGCGTTCTTCGCCGCTTCGGCGGCCGCGGCCGGGGTCACCGGCCCCGGTGACTGGCCGCGCCAGAACCTGGCGGTGCCGATCGCAAGCGCCAGCACGGCCCAGCCGAAGGCAGCCCCGAACATCGCCACCATCAGCGAGTGCGGAAAGACCGCGTAGAAGTTGCCCGCCATTGGCTGGTGCACCAGCGTCCCACCCAGCGCCAGCACCAGCACCAGGAAGAGGGCCAGTCCGCCGGCAGTGGCGAGTGCCAGCACCAGGCCGTTGCGCCGATAGAGCGCCCCCAGCGATCGCGGCCAGGCATACGCCTCGTAGGTTTCACGCCGCACCTGCGCCATCGCCTGCGGCACGTTCACCGCGAACTCGTGGGGCGGCGCGTACTGGCAGGCATGCAGGCAGGCGCCGCAGTTGTGGCAAAGATTGGCCAGGTAGTGGACGTCGCCCGGGCTGAACGCGAGCCGGCGCGTCATCGCGGGGAACACGGCGCAGAAGGTTTCGCAATACCGGCAGGCATTGCAGATTTCCATCTGGCGCGACACCTCCGCGACGGCCCCGCCCCCGTTCGCCAGGGCGGCCGCTTGTCGGGCCAGGGCTTCAAGCGACTGCATGGTCCGCCTTCTTCAGTGCGGCACGCGCCGCTTCGCTGCCGGCGATGCGGCCGAAGGCCGTGCCTATGCTCATGCCGACACCGGCGGTGTAGCCCTTGCCGAGCACGTTGCCGGCCATCATCTCGCCGGCCACGAACAGGTTCTCGCTCGCCACGCCGCCGAAATGCACACGCGCCCGGGCGTCGGTCTTCAGGCCGAGGTAGGTGAAGGTGATCCCGGGCCGCAGCGCATAGCCGTAGTACGGCGGCAGGTCCAGCGGGCGGGCCCAATGGCTCTTGGCCGGCGCCAGCCCCTCCGTATGGCAGTCGTCCAGCACGGTGTGGTCGAAGTTGCCGACGCGGCAGGCGGCGTTGTAGTCGTTCAAGGTCTGCATGAAGCGGTGTTGGTCCAGGCCGAGCGCGCGCGCCAGCTCCGGCAGGGTGTCGGCCTGGACGCCGGGGAAGACCGGCGGCATGAAACGCCCGACCGCCTTGCTGTCGATGACGCAGTAGCCGATCTGCCCGGGCTGCAGCGCCACCAGCCGGCCCCAGATCGCGTAGCGCTTGGGCCAGAAGTCCTCGCCCTCGTCGTAGAAGCGCACCGCCTCTCGGTTGACCATCACGCCGAGCGACACGGCGTCGACGCGCGTGACGATGCCCCCGTCGTACAGCGGCGCGCGCGCATCGATGGCCACGCAATGCGCCTGCGTCGGGTCGCCGATGATGTCGCTGCCCTGGGCCATCATGTGCTTGAGCAGCACGCCCTGGTTGAAGCGGGTGCCGCGGATCAGGAAGTTGTCGGCCGGCCATTCGCCGCGCTCATTGCGGCCCCAGGCCTCGCGCAGCCACTCGCGGTTCGATTCGAAGCCTCCCGACGCCAGCACGCAGGCCCGCGCTTCGATGCGCTCGCCCTTCACGAACGCGGCGACGAAGCGGCCGTCCGCCAGTTCGAGACTGTCCACCGGCGCGTCGTAGCGGACCTGCACGCCCAGGTTGCCGGCGCTGCGGTAATAGGCGTTGACCAGCGCCTTGCCGCCGCCCATGAAGAAGGCGTTGGTGCGCGACAGGTGCAGCGTGCCGGCGAGCGCGGGCTGGAAGCGCACGCCGTGCCTGCGCATCCAGGGTCGGCAGCTGGACGAAGCACGGATCACCACCCGGGCCAGTTCCTCGTCGGTGTTGCCGCCGGTGACCTTCAGCAGGTCCTGCCAGAACTCCTGCTCCGGGTAGGCGTCGAGCAGCACGTCCTGCGGCTCGTCGTGCATGCAGCGCAGGTTGCGGGTGTGCTGCGAATTGCCGCCGCGCCATTCACGCGGCGCGGATTCCAGCAGCAGCACGCTGGCGCCGGCTTCGCGGGCCATCAGCGCGGCACAGAGGGCGGCGTTGCCGCCGCCGATGATCAGGACATCGTGCATGGCGCGACTTTAGCGGGTGCGGCCCCACGCCCCCGCGGACACCAGGTCCCGCGCGCTCCTCGCGCATCGCGCCGCGAACGGCCGCAACGGCTCGGTGCCGGACATCGTCATCTCGCGCGCTCTCAGTTGCGCTCCCAAGGGCGGCGGGAGTCTCTTCTGGAGCCGGACTTGCCGGGCCGGTGCCACCAGGCGCCGACGCCAATGGCGACGCCGGCCACCAGCAGGATCACCACGTGGCTGCGCATCAGCTTTCGGCGCAACCTGGACCAGCCGGTGGGCGACGGCTGCGCGCTGGCGGCCAGGCCGCTGGCCGGGTCGCCCGCGGCAAGGGCGGCCAGGCACCCGAGGGCGAAGATCCTGCGATTCATGGGCTCCGTGCGGCAAGGACAGCCCCATCCTGCCACCGGCCGCCCCGGCCGTGTGGCTCAGCGGGAGCAGGCCAGCGCCGGGTGCTTCAGTTCTTGAGCGCCTTGCGCAGCGGCTCGAACTTGTCGTCGCCGACCGCTTCCTTGATCTTCATGCCCAGCGCCAGCAGGTCGTCGTAGGTCCGGGCGCCTTCCACCGACAGGTTCAGGCGGAAGCCGCGCAGGCCGAGGCCGGCAGTGAGCTGGCAGGCGATCGGGTAGGCGGCGTCGTAGCGCTTCTGGTTGCCCGATCGCGTCGGTTGCGCCGCGTCCGCCAGCGGCGCGAGTTCGGCCGCGGTGGTCGGCGCATACGCGGGCAGGTCCGCCCCCGCTTCCTGCGCCACGCCCGTCTGTACCAGCCGGTCGATGTCGTCGGCGGTGACGCCCGCGGCCTGGGAGGCGCTCAGGATCTGGTCCACCGTGCGGCGGCCGTCGATCATGATGAACGCCGCGCGCTGGCGCGGGCTGAGCGCCACCGCCGACCGGTCCTTCAGGGCGTGGTGCCCGAGCTGCGTCTTGACCAGGATCATGGTCCTCCCTCCCAATGCTGCCCGACAGTGTGCTGGCGCCGGCTGGCTGGCGACTTGGGGTTATCCCCGCCGCGGCTTAAGGATGTGGCGCATGCAAAAAAAAGCCCCGCTCATGCGGGGCCCACTCTCCCGACCCGCTTGCACCCGGGCCTTCCCAACGACTTTTCCCCTTGCATCTCTCCCCTGGCCCCTGCTCTGAAGTCCGGGAAGTGTTTCGACGAGTATCGTGACGAACCCCCGGGAACGCCAGACCGCCCGGACGGCGACAGAGGCCGTCCGTCCAGCCGCGCGGGTCGGTTCGTGACAAAGTTGCGGCGCATGAAAAAGCCCCGCCGAAGCGGGGCTGCAGGCAGGTGGCGCTTTCAGCCCTGGCGCTGGATCAGCGTCAGCCGCTCTTCGGAGCTCTGGCCGCCGCTGGTGGCCGTCAGGCGAATGTCGTAGCGCATGCCGGGGATCGGCAGGCTGCGAGGCTGGACACCGACGCTGAAGATGCCGTTGCGGTCGGCCTGCACGGTGGCGTCCGCCACCGGCTGGGTCACGCCGAGCAAGCCGCCGACGTTGGCCACCGACTCGACCTGGACGCGCACGGTGGCGCCCGGCACGGTGCGACCTTGCAGCAGCAGGTTGCCCTGGGCATCGACCACCGCGTTGTTGGCATGGCTGGTCAGCTGCAGCGGCAGCCCGGTGGGCGCCTCGCCGCGGCGCTCGCCGCCCGGGCTCACGTCGAAGCCCCACGACTTGGTGGTCGTGTTGCCGGCCACGTCCTTCACGCTGACTTCCACGGTGTAGCGGCCGGGGGCCAGGTCACCCCGGTAGTGGATCTCTTCGGGCGTGACCCGCGCCTCGCCGGTGACGTCGCGGCCGTTCAGGCGCATGCGCACCGAGCCCGGGTCCACGCCGGTGCCTTCATCCGACAGGCGGG
Source organism: Ramlibacter sp. (assembly GCA_028292105.1). Taxonomy (GTDB): domain Bacteria; phylum Pseudomonadota; class Gammaproteobacteria; order Burkholderiales; family Burkholderiaceae_C; genus Ramlibacter. The sequence continues at coordinate 10,795 of JAQGMY010000062.1, read as the reverse complement.
CGGCGATGTGCGTGCGGCCACGATCGCCCACCCGCTCGCCGTTGGCGGGCAGCAGGTCGAGGATCTGCGGCGCGCGTTCGTCGCGCGCTTGTTGCGGCTCCGGCTCGCGCCAGTTGTTGTCCACGCGCGCGGTGGCCCGGAGATTGCCGGTGCGCAGCGTCGCGACGGCATTGCGGAAGGCGTCCGGGTTGTCACGGCGGCGCACGGTGTAAGTGCCTTCGTAGACGCCTGGCCGGGTCTCTGCCAGGTCGACGCCGTTGATCACGCCCGGGATGTCCATCCAGGCGTCGCCGCCCGGCGCCCCCACCAGGCGAAAGCGCAGCTCGCGGCCAGGCTCGGCCCGCCCCGCCGGCCGCATCACGAAGCGTTCGATGGGGTTCGGGGCGGCGGCGGGCGCGGCGCCCATGGCTTGCGCCTGGAAGCCGGGGGGATAGTTGAACTGGCGCGAATAGGTCTGGCTGCCGAAGGTCACGCGCGCCGTCATCAGCTGCATCGGGTCGAGCCGGTCGCTGCGACGCACGACATAGGTGCCGGTGTAGTTGCCTGGCCCTTGCTGCCGCAGCGGCACCACCACCCCGCTCTCGCCCAGCGCCAGCGTGGCCCGCGACGCATTCGGCGTCGCCGAAACGCTGATGCGCAGGGTCGATCCGGGCGACAGGCCCGCATCGGCGTTGATCGACATCGTGGAGATGGAGGGCTGGGCCACCACGGCGCGCTGCTGCGCGGCGGCAGGCTGGGCGACCAGGGTGGCGGCGACCGGCGCGAGCAGCATCAGGGCGGCCAAGTGGGTGCGGACTTTGTTCGACTTCATGGGTGTCACCTCCAGGGTTACATGCGATGCATGGCTGCAAGGTAGGTGTGCCAGCTGGACGGGTGTGTAGGCTCCGTGCGTCTGTGGCGGTGGGACGGAAGGATGACGGCGGGACGGAGCCGGTGCCTGATCAGGAGCCGGCGGGAGGCTGGTGCGGCTGAGCCTGTTGCCGCTCCGAGCGGTCGACGGGCATCTCGCTGGGCGAGCCACCCTGGAACGCGGTCAGGCGGGTCTCCTCGCCGAAATCACCGAAGAACTGCTCGGTGGCTTCCCCGCGAGAAACCTGGATGCGGTACCAGGCGGAGCCGGCAGCGGCGACCGCCAGCAGCGCCACGCCGCCCCAGAGGCGGTAGTAGACGCACACGGCCAGCAGCACCAGCGCCAGGGCGGCGGCGGCGATCCAGCGGGAGGAACGACTCATGCGATGCTTTCGGGGCGGCACCCATGGTAGCCGCCAGCTCCGGCGCAGCAAACAGGAGATTGCCGCAACAGCGGTCAGGCAGCGAGGGAGGCAGCGGCAGCCGCTGCGGCGGCGCCGCGGCTGGCCACTTCCTGCGGATTGTCGTGCGCCGTCATGGCGTTCACCAGTTTCTGCACGCCCTCCATGTCCCGCAACTGGGCCAGCAGGCCGTCGCGCTCCTTGGCCAGCACGCGGCCGGCAAGCCGCACCACGCCATCGCTCACGCTCACCTGCAGGGCGCCGGGAAAACTCACCAGACGGCCGAGCCGGCCCTGGATGCGGTCACGCAGGGCGGCATCGCTGCGCGGGTCGCCCTCCGTGCCGCGCTGGTAGGTCCGCCGCGCCTGCGGCCCGCGGCCCCGGCGGCCACTGTCGCCCGGCAGGCCGCTGCGCACCAGGTCTGTCAGCAGCGCCCGCCGGCGCGCGCCCAGGTCCGGGTCGAGGTAATACATCGCCAGTGCGCCGGCGGCCACCGCGCCCAGCGTTCCCATCGGGTTTTTCATGGCGTCCTCCGTTTCCTCGTGGGTCATTTCAGGCATAGGTCGTGTTGCGGCGCGGCGCCGAAGCTGGCTGGATCCGCATGCTGATGACCTGTTCCACCTTGGACTGCAGGGCCTGCAGGGCGATGCGGTGCTGCTTCCACAGGGCCATGAAGCGCTTGTCGTGCTCCGACTCCAGCCAGTGCTCGGGGTCGCGCAGCCACAGGGCCTGCTGGTTGCTCAGGAAGTTGATCAGCCGGTTGTGCACGGCCAGCACCTCCGCCATGTCGCCGGCGAGCTCGGGAAACCAGGCGGCGCGGACGGAGCAGGCCTGGTCCAGCGCCGCGGCGGCCTCCGGTCCCTCCCCCTGGAACACCGCGGCCAGGCGCTGGGCGCAGACCCATCCGGAATAGCGCTGCAAGGCGTGCAGCAGGTCATGCGCCTGGATGCGGCGCATGTCGTGCCGGCGCTTGTAGCGCGCGAGCACCCAGCTCAGGCCGGCGACTGCCAGCAGCGCCGCGGCCAGCCAGGCGGCCAGGTAAACGGTCATGTCCATGTTCGCTCTCGGTCAGCCGGCGCGTCGCGCCGGTGAAGTCTTGGCGGTGGCCCGCTTGGCGGCCGGGGCGGCGCGCTTGCGGGGCGGACTGGCAGCCGCGGCGCGCTCCGCGGCGGGCTTGCGGCTGCGGGAAGCCGTCGTCTTGTGCGCGGTCGTCGACGAAGCTGCCTTCTTCGCCGGTGCGGATTCCGTCCGGGCGCCGCCCCTCAGGCTGCGCCGCAGCAGTTCGGTGAGGTCGATGACGTCGGCGCCTTGCGCTGGCGGCGCTTCTTCCAGCGGGGCCACCGCCTCGGATTCGCCGGCCTTGGCCTTGGCTTCCACCAGCTTCATGACGGCGTCGTGGAAATTGTCCTGGTACTCGGTGGCGCTCCAGTGGCCACTCATGTCCTCGATCAGGTGCTTGGCCATGGCCAGTTCGGCGTCCTTGACGCCCGCTTTGCCGCTGGCCGGCAGCGGCAGGTCGTCGGCGGACCGGACCTCGCCGCCCCAGCGCAGCAGGTTCAGCACCAGCGCCGGCCCGCAGGGCAGCACCACCGCAAGGTGCTGCTTGCTGCGGATCACGACCTTGGCGAGTCCGGCCTTGCCGGTTTCCTTGAGGGCTTCGCGCAGCAGCGCGTAGACCTTGTCCGCCTTGTTGATCGGCGCCGTGTAGTACGGCTTTTCGAGATAGACGAACGGCACCTCGTCGACGTCGACGAAAGCCTCTATCTCTATGGTCTGCGTGGTGCGGGGGTAGGCTTCGGCGATCTCATCGGCCGACAGGACCACATAGTTGCCCTTGCCATGCTCCACGCCCTTGACCACGTTGTCCTTGTCGATCTCCTGCCCGGTGCGCTTGTTGATGCGCTTGTAGCCGACCGGGTCCATCGTGCGCTTGTCGAGCCAGTCGAAGTCGACGTCGCTCTCCTCCGTGGCCGAATAGAGCCCGATGGGAATATGGACGAGCCCGAACGTGATGGCGCCTTTCCACAGCGAGCGCGTGGAGGTTTTCGCCATGCCCTTGGTATCTGCCATAAGCGCTTCCGAATGTTTCGGCGAGTTTGCGAATGTGTGCACGGAAGGCATGTCGGACGCCGGACGGCGCCGCTGTAGTCCTGCGTCCACTGCCATGGCGCTTGCCTAGGGTGGCCGCTTAGCCTGGTTAGAGCAGCGCGGCGACTACACCCTTGCGCTCGTCCCGGGACCGGGGGGCGAACTGCTCCGCCTTCTGCGCCCAATGCTGGGCCAGGCCGGCAAAGGTGGCGCGGCAGCCGCTGTCGAAGCAGTCGTTCGGGTGCGAGAGGGTTTCGAAGTTGCGGCCTATGCGGCCCGCGATGAGGTGGCGATGCGCCGGCGCCTGCGTCTGCATGAAGGCCGTCATCAGCGACAGGGTGGCGAGCCAGAGCGCGCGATACGCTGACGCCAGCTGCTGCGCCGGGCAAGCATGCACTTGCGCCGGAGCGGAGCAGGCAGGGAGAGAAGAGGGCGTGGACGGCGCTGCGGTTGCGGACGGCATGGGTGCATCCTAGGGTGCGGGCCGGGGCGGAACTGTCAGTCCCGCAGCCCAGGCCCGGACCGCCGCGTCCTACGGCTGGGGCAGTTCAGCTGGCGCGAGGCGCGTCGCCGGCGCGGGCGTGGCGCTTCTTGCCCGCGGCCCGCGCTTCTTCGCTGGTGAACTCGTGGGCATGCCCGCTCTGGTGGGCGGCACGCCCTCCGAGGCTGGCGATTTCCCGCTGGCGCTGCGGGTCCATCGCAGCGAAACCGCGGAGCGACTTCTTCGGCGTGGTCTTGATGTTATCGGTGTCGTGGGCGGCGGTTTGGGAGTCCATGGGGTCCTCTGCAAGGTTGAAATGCGAACACCGGGTGGGGCCCTGTGTCCAGGGTGTTTACGCTGCCGTCTCGGGAGCATCAGGTCAACGTAAAGACGAGTCTGGATGCAAGAGGTGAACTGCAATGTAGGACGGGGACCATAGCTCTGTCGGTGCGTTCCTTCGCGTTTGCAGGACAGTCGGAAGGCTTGTTCTAGACTCGCTTCATGAAATCAGAGAGTCTGCCGACGCCCACGAGCTCCGAGGAGGCGCGCTGGGTCGAAGGCGAACTGGTTCGCAACCTGATGCGCACCCAGCGCAATACGCAGTGGGTGGGGCTGCTGCTGGTGGCGATCATCGCGGGGGTGCTGTGGGCCGATGCCTCGCCGCTGCTGCTGACGCTGTGGGTGCTGGCGGGGCTGGCCACCGCGGCCGCCCGTTTCGCAATCCTGCGCCGCTACCAGCGCGAAGTGGTGGATCGCGGCACCAGCGAACACCTGGCGTTCTTTCGCCGCTACCAGTGGGTGTGGCCGCTGTCCGCCCTGGTGTGGGGCCTGATGACGGTGCTGTATTTCGACCGCTCGTCACTCGCGGACCAGTTCATTTGCTGGCTGGCGCTGGCCGGACTGGCGATGGTCTCGATCAACACCCTTTCCAGCCTGCGCGCCGCGATGCGCACCTACCTGAACACCCTGGCGGCGACGGCGCTGGCGGTGATGGCCTGGCGCATGGGAATGGAGCTGCAGCTGCAGGGGCCGGCCTACCACTGGTGGGTGGTGACCCTGCTGCTGCTGTTCTGGCAGGTGCTGCTGCAGGCCGGCGACCGGCTGCACCACACGCAGCGCAAGAATTTCGAGCTGCAGTTCCGCAATACGCAGTTGATCGAATCGCTCACCCGCCAGACGCAGGCGGCGCTCGACGCCGTCGAGATCAAGAACCGCTTCCTCGCCAGCGCCGCCCACGACATCCGCCAGCCGGTGCACGCGCTGGGCCTCTACGCCGACTGGCTGGGAAGCGAGCCGGAGCTGGTGCACGAACTGGCGCCGAAGATCGTCGAATCGACCAAGGCGGTGAACCAGTTGTTCGACTCGCTGTTCGACCTGGCCAGGCTCGACTCCGGCAAGATCCGGCTGAACATCGAGCCGGTCCACCTGGCCAAGCTGCTGCACGACCTGGAGCTGCAATACCGGCCGCTGTGCGAAGCCAAGGGCCTGCAGTTCCGGGTGCACGTGCGCCCCGGCACGGCGGTGTCCGACCCGATCCTGCTGCAGCGGGTGGTGGGCAACCTGATCTCCAACGCGGTGAAGTACACCCAGCAAGGCGGCATCCTCGTGGCGTCGCGCGCCACGCGCCAGGGGCTGCGCATCGAGATCTGGGATACCGGCCGGGGCATCGCGCCGGGGCACCAGCGCGAGATCTTCCGCGAGTTCTACAAGGTCCCGAGCCACGCCGGCACGGAGGACGGCTTCGGCCTGGGCCTGTACATCGTGGCGCGCCTGACCAACATCCTGGGGCACCCCTTGTCGCTGGCCTCGCGGCCAGGCAAGGGCACGGTGTTCCGGCTGATGCTCAAGCCGACCGACCCGCGCGCCGCTGCCGAACGCGCGGTGACCTCGGTCGCTCAGCTGGTCAACATGCCGTGAGTGCGGGCGAAGTGGATGGTCTGCGTGCGGCTCTTGACGCCCAGGCGGCGGAACAGGCGCCACAGGTGGACCTTGACCGTGTGCTCGCTGATGCCGAGTTCGTCGGCGATCTCGCGGTTGGACAAACCGCGATCGAGCATCACGATCAACTGCTTTTGCCGCTTCGACAGCTTGCTGTCGGTCGGCGCGAGCTCCTCGAACTGGCCGTCGGCGGACAGCAGCGCACGCAGCGCGTTGCCGATTTCCTGGGCCCCTGAGGATTTCTCGATGTAGATGTCGGCGCCGGCCTCGATGCACTGCTCCTCGGCGTCGCTGGCCGGGGAAGCGGAGAGCACCGCCAGCGGCGTCTGCGGGAAGCGCTTCTTGAGTTCGTGCACACCCGAAGTGCCGGTGGTGTCCGGCAGCTTGAGGTCCAGCGTGATGAGGTCCGGGTCACCGTGCTGCTTGACGGCGGCTTCGACGCCGCCGATGCGATCCAGTTCGACGACGTTGGCGCCCGGACGCATCCGGCGCAGCAGCATCACCACGGCCTCCCGCATCAGCGGGTGGTCGTCGATGACGTAGACAGTCATGATTTTCGACAATGTGATTCCAGCGGCTACGAGCGGCAAGGATACTGCTTCCACGGTGAGCACCTCGGTAGTAACGCCTTAGTTTCCACTGTCGGCCAGGTGCTTCAGCGCGGTCGTCACCTGCCCGGCTTCGACACCGTCCGGCGGCGTCGCCATCGCCGCGTCGGGCAGCGCCTGGGACGCCTTCAGCTGCGCGATGAACTGCCCGGCTTCCTTGGGTGAAGCGAAGCCGGCGCTCTGCAGCAGCAAGCGGCCCTGCGCATCGACGAACTTGAAGTAGAACCGGCCATCGGCTTCGCGATACTGCTTGAAGCTGGGAAGCGCCGCCCTGGCCTGCGCCTTCTTGCCGGTGGCCGCGCTCGCCGCGAGGTTGCGCAGCCCCACCGCGTGGCGCAGTTCGCGCAGGAAAGGGGTGGCCCGGGCGCGCGCCTTGGCGGCGCCGGCTTGCAGGATCTCTTCGAGCGCGTGCGGATTGGCCACCAGTTGCTCGTAGCGCTCGCGCATGGGCGCCACTTCGCGGTCGATGCGCTCGAACAGCAGCTGCTTGGCGTCCGACCAGGCGATGCCGTCCGCATAGGCCTGGCGCAACTGCTGCGTCTCTTGCGCCGACGCGAAGGCCTGGTAGATCTGGAACAGCGCCGAGCCCTCGACCTGCTTGGGTTCGCCCGGTGCGCGCGAGTCGGTGACGATCGAGAAGATCTGCTTGCGCACCTGCTCGCGCGGCCCGAACAGCGCGATCACGTTGTCGTAGCTCTTGCTCATTTTCCGCCCGTCCAGCCCGGGCAGCAGCGCCACGGACTCGTCGACCGCCGCCTCCGGCAGCACCAGGTGCTCGCCGTACAGATGGTTGTAGCTTTGCGCCATGTCGCGCGCCATCTCGATGTGCTGGATCTGGTCGCGCCCCACCGGGATCTTGTGCGCCTGGAACAGCAGGATGTCGGCGGCCATCAGCACCGGATACATGAACAGGCCGGCCGTCACTTCGGCGTCCGCGTCGACGCCGGCGGCGAGGTTCTTGTCGACCTGCGCCTTGTAGGCGTGGGCGCGATTGAGCACGCCCTTGCCGGTGACGCAGGTGAGCAGCCAGGTCAGCTCCGGGATCTCGGGGATGTCCGACTGCCGATAGAAGAACACCTGCTGCGCATCGAGTCCCGCGGCCAGCCAGCAGGCGGCGATCTCCAGCGTGGAGCGCTGGATCCGCGCCGGCTCGTCGCACTTGATCAGGGCGTGGTAGTCCGCCAGGAAGTAGAAGTTCTCGGTGCCTTCGCGCTTGCTGGCCTGGACCGCCGGGCGGATCGCGCCCACGTAGTTGCCCAGGTGCGGCGTGCCGGTGGTGGTGATGCCGGTGAGGAAGCGTTCGATCGGGCGCATGCGTTCAGTTCAGCAGGAGGTTCAGCGGGGCCATCAGCACGCTGATCACCCAGTAACCGGCCGCCATCAGGGGCCGCAGCCAGATCGTGCCGACGATGCCCGCGAGCACCAGGCCCATGACGATGAAGAAACCCCAGGGCTCGATGCGGCTGAAGGCGATCGCCTGGCGCGCCGGCAGCAGCCCGGCCAGCACCCGGCCGCCATCGAGCGGCGGCAGCGGAAACAGGTTGAAGGCCCACATCACCAGGTTCACCAGCACGCCCGCCTTGGCCATGTCGAGGAAGAAGCGCTCCTGCGCCCCGCTGCCGACCAGGATCGTGAACAGCAGCGCCCACAGGATCGCCTGGATGAAGTTGGAGGCGGGACCGGCCAGCGCCACCCAAACCATGTCGCGCTTGGGGCGGCGCAAGTGGCTGAAGTTCACCGGCACCGGCTTGGCGTAGCCGAAAAGAAAGGCCCCGGAAGTGGCGAAGTACAGCATCAGCGGCATCAGGATGGTGCCTATGGGGTCGATGTGCTTCAGGGGGTTGAGCGTGACCCGGCCTTGCACGTACGCCGTGTTGTCGCCCAGGTAGCGCGCCACGTAGCCGTGCGCGGCCTCGTGCACGGTGATGGCGAACAGCACCGGCAGTGCATAGATCAGGACGGTCTGTATGAGGTTGTTGAAATCCACCGCCCCATTGTCTCAGAGCCCCAATACCGAGGCATCGCCGCGGCCTTGGCGCACCAGCACGGCGTCCCCGCCCTGGCCCATGGGGGTGAGGTCCACCACCGTGGTGGGCTGGTCGGCGCAGGGGCCGGCGCCTATCACCGCGGCCAGCTGCTTTTCGAAACGGCGCCGGATCTCCCCGGGCTCGTTCAGGATCTCGCCGTCCTGCGGATCCATCAGGGTGGTGGACAACAACGGGGCCCCGAGCAGCTCCAGCAACTGCTGCAGCACCTTGTGGTCCGGCACGCGCAAGCCGATGGTCTTGCGCTGCGGATGGCTCACGCGGCGCGGCACTTCGCGGGTGGCCTCGAGGATGAAGGTGTAGGGACCGGGCGTGGCGGACTTGAGCAACCGGTATTGCTTGTTGTCCACGCGCGCGTAGTTGGCGACTTCGCTCAGGTCGCGGCACAGCAAGGTCAGGTGATGCTTGTCGTCGACGCGGCGGATCTGGCGCAGGCGGTCGGCGGCTGCCTTGTCGTCGAGGTGGCAGGCGATGGCGTAGCTGGAGTCGGTCGGCACGGCGACGACACCTCCCGACGCGAGGATGGCCACGGCCTGCTTGAGCAGGCGCGGCTGCGGGTTGTCCGGATGCAGGTCGAAGAACTGGGCCATCTTGGTCTCAGGAGGCAGCGGCTCGCGGCCCACGCCTTTCGCGCACCGTCAGCCAGGCGCCGGCGGCGCCGCAGACCGCGATCATGACGATTCCCGCCATGGAAAGGTGGTCGGGCACGTGGGAAAACACGAGGAAGCCGCCCAGCATGGCAAAGGCGATCTGGCTGTACAGGTAGGGCGTGAGCGTGGCGGCGGGCGCCCGGTAGTAGGCCAGGATCAGCAGGAAGTGGCCGACCGTTCCCATCAGTCCCATGAAGGCGAGCCCGGCCCACACCCACGGGTCCGTGACCGTCACCCAGACGAAGGGCAGCGCCAGCGAAGCGACGATGGTGCCGGTCCAGCCGGTGTACATGTGCATGGTCACCGGATCTTCGGTGCGCGCCAGCTTGCTGGTGAGCACCTGGAAGCTGGCGTTGCTGGCCACCAGCGCCAATGGCAGCAGGCTGGTCCAGCCGAAGCTGGCGCCGCCCGGGCGGATGATGATCACCGTGCCGGCGAAGCCGCCTGCCACCAGCAGCCAGCGCAGGCCCGAGACGTGCTCCTTGAGCAGCGTGGCCGCCAGCAGCGTCACCACCAGCGGCGTGATCATGACGATGGCGGTGAACTCGCCCACCGGCAGGTAGCGCAGGCTGATGAAGGCGAGCAGGCTGCTGGTGAGCAGCAGCAACCCGCGCACCAGCTGCCAGGCCAGCCGGCGCGTGCGCCAGACCTGCCAGCCACGGGTGGGCAGCACCACGGCCGTGGTCGCGAGTGATTGGAAGAAGTAGCGGCACCACAGCGCCATCAGCAGCGGCAGCGAGGCGCTGACCCACTTGGTCGTGGTGTCGAGGGCGGAAAAGCAGGCGCCGGCGGCTATCACCAGCAGGATGCCGACCAGAGGGCCGGCGCCGCGCAGTCGCTGGGCGCCGGTGCCGCTCACCGGATGCGATCGGCCACCAGTTCCCAGACCGGGGTCAGCCCCGCCGCCAGGTTGGGCAGCTTGCCAAGGTCGGTGTGGCTTTCGTCCGGGCTGTGGAAATCGCTGCCGCGCGAGGCGGCCAGGCCGAACTCCCGGGCCGTCTCGCCATATTTCACGTACTCGGCCGGCGTGTGGCTGCCCGTGACCACCTCGACGCCGCGGCCGCCATGCGCCTTGAACTCGGTGAAGAGCGCGTACTCCTCGTTGGCGGTGAACTTGTAGCGCGCCGGGTGGGCGATCACGGCGATGCCGCCGGCCTTGGTGATCCACTCGACCGCGTGCTTGAGGGAAGCCCAGCGATGCGGCACGTAGCCAGGCTTGCCGTCGGTGAGGAAGCGGCGGAACACGTCGCCGGTGTCCTTGCAGACGCCGCTGTCCACCATGAACCGGGCGAAATGGGTGCGCGAGATCAGTTCCGGATTGCCGACGTACCTGAGCGCGCCTTCGTAGGCGTCCTGGATGCCGACCTGCGCCAGGCCGGCGGCGATTTCCCTGGCCCGGTCCTCGCGCCCGCCGCGGGTTTCCTGCAGGCCGCGCTTCATCTCGGGATCCTCCGGGTCGAAGCCCAGCCCGATGATGTGCACCGTCTCACCCGCGAAGGTGACCGAGATCTCGGTGCCGGTCAGGTATTTCATGCCATGCGCATGGGCGGCGGCCATCGCCCGCTGCTGGCCGCCGATCTCGTCATGGTCGGTCAGCGCCCAGAGCTCCACGCCGTTGCCAGCCGCCCGCGCCGCCAGGGCTTCGGGCGTGAGCGTGCCGTCGGAGACCACGGAATGGCAGTGGAGGTCGGCGTTGAGGATGGGCACGCGTCCATTTTAGGGGTGGGGGCCGATC
>JAQGMY010000046.1 GCA_028292105.1 Ramlibacter sp. | reverse complement strand
TGCTCGCGGCGCTGGCGGGCGCAGCAGCTTGCTGGATCGTGTGGCGATGGCCCGCTGGCCTTGGCATCAGTGCGACCCGCAGTGGCTACGGTGCTGCGGTGTGGACGCTGGTCGGCTACGTCGTCTTCCACCTGGCCATCGGCACGGCCATGGCACTGTGGTGCGCGCTTCGCCTGGCACTCGGCATGATCGACGCCTGGCGCTGCCTGACCCTGCGGCTCTGCCTGCTCTGGTGGGTTTTCACGGTTGCCGTGACGGCGTGCACGTTGTTGCTCCTTGCTGGGTTCCCCCATGTTGTTCCGGCACCGCGTTGATCCGACGCTCGTGCGGGCGGAGTCGGTCGTGCGGGTGCTCGACCCGGCTTTCGGCTTGTTCATCTGGGCCTTGCACCTGCTGGTTGTCTACGTCGCCGCCGCGGTGGGCTGCGTGCTCGGCCTCGGCGGCACGAGCCCCCCGGTGCAGAGAGCTTTCCTGCTGGCGCTCGTGGCCCTCACGCTGCTCGCCGAAGCGGCGGCCATCGTGCACGGCGCGCGCCGCTACTGGGAAACGCGGGGCCCGGCCGACAGGCGATTCCGGGTGGTGCTCACGCTCGGGCTCGACGCCATCGCCGCGCTTGCGATCGTCCTCCAACTCCTGCCGATCCTGCTCGCACCTCTTTGCCGCTGAAGCGCCGCTGGCGCGCGCAGCTGTGTGTGACTCAGGTAGCGCGGGCCGGAGCCAGGGCGATGCGCCAGACGCCGCTGGAGATCAGTGCGAAACCGGTCAGCAGGCCGATGACGGCCAGTGAGTTGGGCGGCCAGCCTATGATGATCAGGATGGAGAGTGCGATGGTCAGCAGGCCATCGAACATCACCCAGCCCCAACCGCGGCGCGGCCGCATGCGCCACGCCAGGATGAACCGGGACAGCCCGCTCACGAACAGAAAGCCGCCGACCAGCAGCGCCAGCGAAGCAACGCCGGCCTGCGGCATCACGAGCAGGGCGATGCCCAGAGCAAGGGTCAGCAGGGCGGACGCCAGTTTCCAGCCGAAGCCTTCGCGCGAGCGCGTCAGGAACGCATAGGCGATCTCCCAGGCGCCGCTCAGGACCAGCACCCAGGCGAACACGAGAGCCGTGGCGAGCGCCGCGATCGCCGGCATGAGCACGGCGACGAAGCCGGAGACGATGAGCAGGACGCCGAATGCGATCTGCCAGCCGCGGCCTGGCTCCCGGCGCGTTGACAAATGGTGGGTGTCCGCGGAAGTCGTTGCCATGGTGATACCTCGCGAGGGATTTGGCGCGGGCCGGCATTCGGCCCTCGTTCACATTACCCGTTTTTTCGCCGTTCGTGGCCTTTCGACAAGACACTGCGCGTTGCTCGGCTCGCACGTAACCACTGTGAAAACCGGTATCGACGGCGCATGCGCCGCGGCCCCGGCGTGATGATCGCAGCCTTGCCCGCATTCCTATCGACGCCGAACTCCCATCGGACTCATCATGACCCTCCAGCTTCAAGTCATCATCTGCAGCACCCGTCCGGGGAGAGTGGGGCCGGCAGTGGCGCGCTGGTTCACGAAATACGCCCGGCAGCACGCGAAGTTCGACGCCAGTCTCGTCGATCTCGCCGACTTCGACCTGCCGCTGTACGACGAGCCGAATCACCCGTCGCTGCAGAAGTACGAGAAGGCGCACACGATGAAATGGAGCGCCAGCGTGGCGGCGGCCGATGCCTATGCATTCGTCACGCCGGAATACAACTACGGACCGCCGCCGTCGTTCGTCAACGCGCTGAACTTCCTCTACAAGGAATGGAATTACAAGCCCTGCGGCTTCGTCAGCTACGGCGGCGTGTCCGGCGGCCTGCGCGCGGTGCAGCTTGAAAAGCAGCTGGTCACGACCTTGAAGATGATGCCGATGGTCGAAGGCGTTGCGGTGCCGATGGTGGCCAAGCTGCTCGACGAGAAGGGCGAGTTCGTGCCGAACGAGCTGATCGTCGCGTCCGCCGCTACCTTGCTGGACGAGCTGTTGCGCTGGGCTGAAGGCCTGAAGGCGATGCGCCAACCCCGGGGGTAGCCTCCTGCGCATTTTCGGTTCCACGCGCAGCAAAAATGCGGACCGGCTGAGTTTTCCGCCGGCGTACCATCATCGAAAACAGCCACACAAGGAACTCTCCAAATGCCCAAACCGGTTTCTGGCGATGCTGCGGCGCTCCATACCCGTCGCAAACTTCCACTCGCCACCCCGACCGACCTGAAGCCCGAGGCCACCCGCGATATCTCCGCGGCCTTGAACGCGGTGCTGGCCGACGTGTTCGCGCTTTACCTGAAAACCAAGAATTTCCATTGGCACATGAGTGGCCCGCATTTTCGTGACTACCACCTCATGCTCGACGAACAGTCGGACCAGCTGTTCGCCATGACGGACCCTATCGCGGAGCGCATCCGCAAGCTGGGCGGCGCCACGCTGCGGTCCATCGGCCACATTGCGCGAACCCAGCGACTTACGGATAACGACGCCGAATACGTCGAGCCGATCGACATGCTGGCCGAGCTGCGCGAGGACAACAAGATGCTCGCCGCGAACCTGCGCGAAACGCGCGACTTGTGCGACGAGCATCGCGACATCGCGAGCGCCAGCCTGATCGAGAACTGGGTCGACGAGACCGAACGGCGCACCTGGTTCCTGTTCGAAGCGGGCCGGCCCGGAGATTCGGCCGGACACTGATCCCGTCCGACCTTCGACACCCGCCCGGTTGCGGCAGCGCCGCCCGGCCTGCGCCATTTCATCGGCGCCCGCCGTGAATAGAGGCTATCGTGAGTGCTCGCCGTCCGCCCTGGATGGCGATCGCAAGGGAATCTCATGACACGCAAGATCCTGGTCACGGCGGGTGCCTCGGGCATCGGCAAGCACATCGCGGCGGCATTCATTGCAGCAGGGGACGACGTCTACACCTGCGACATCAATGAAGACGCCCTGCAATCCGCCGCCGCGGAGCTGAAGGGTCTCAAGACCGGCATCTGCGATATCGGGGAACGCGCCGCGATCGAGCGCATGGTCGCCGACGCCGCGAAGCAGATGGGCGGCATCGACGTCCTTGTCAACAATGCGGGGATCGCCGGGCCCACGGCCGCTGTCAAGGACATCGATCCTGACGAGTGGGAGCAGGTCATGAACGTCGACCTGACGGGCACGTTCAATGTGACGCGCTGCGCGATCCCGCATCTCATCCGGTCGGGCAAGGGCGTCATCATCGTCATGTCGTCGGCCGCCGGCCGCTTCGGCTACGCCAATCGCAGCCCCTATGCCACGGCCAAGTGGGGCCTGATCGGCTTCACCAAGACGCTGTCGATCGAACTCGGTGAGCACAACATCCGCGCCAACGCCATCTTGCCCGGTGCAGTGGACGGCGATCGCATCCAGCGCGTGTTCGAGGGCCGGGCCAAGGCGACAGGCAGGAGCGTCGAGGAAATCAAGGCGCTCTCCATGCAGAACCAGTCGCTTCAATATCTTGTCGATCCCGCGGACATCGCCGCGCTGGCGTTCTTCCTTGCCTCGGATGCCGCGAAGTCGATCTCGGGACAGGCCTTTCCCATCGACGGCGACATGCAGCGAAACTGACGAGGAGTGCGCCTGTGCTGTACCCGCCAAGCCCCGCGCCCTCGACCACGCTTCGAATCGGCGAGAGGCTGACCACGGTTCGCACAGGCGCTCCGGCGGACCAGGACAGTTGCCATTCGCTTGCTGTCGGTTTCATGTCGCCGGGCCAGGCCCTGAGGCACCGGCCGCCGACGCCACAGGAGCTCGAGAACGCGATCGCCGCGATCGAGGACGCTGTCATGCCGCTGGCGCGCGCCATCCCCGCCTCTACGCAGCTCGCCACGGCGGACCCGATGGCGCTGCGCCTTTGCGACCTCGCCGCCCCCTTTTCCATCCAGGGAGGGTTGCTGGAGATCGGCGCCGTGGAGGCCCTGTTCAACGACATGGTGGACGTGTCCCAGGGCCGGCCATCGGCAGGGTCACCATTCCTGGATACGGGCTTGTGCGGATACCTCCTGATCCTGCGCGAGTTCATGCACCACCTGGCGTTCAGCACCGTGATTGTTGAAGCCGAGAGCGCCCCTGCAGCGTGCACGGGACGATGACGCGGCTTCGCGATACCCTTGTTCGCCAGCTTCGGCTCCTCTCGACCTTCAAATCGAGCGAGCGGCCCTGGGGGATGCCGCTGGCGGCCGCCCTGGCCAGCGGCGTGCCAGTGATCATCGGCGCGTGGTTCGATCAAATGGCCGCGGGCCTGGCCGGCTCCATCGGCGGCCTGGTGTTCCTCTATCTGCCCACCACACGCCTTGCGCAGCGCATGGCCGTCCTGATGGCATGTGCCTTCGGCATGGTGGCGAGCTTCACCCTCGGCATCCTCAGCAGCGTGTACCAACCCTTGACCATCCCGGTGCTCGCCGCGATCGCCGTCGCCGTCACGGTCATCTGCCGCTTCTATGCCGTGGGCCCGCCGGGCGGGCTGTTCTTCGTGATGACGGCGGCGATCGGCGCCTACTCGCCGGCGCGAGGCGTCGCGGCCGCGGCCCAGGTAGGCTTCGTTGCGATGGGCTGCACGCTGGCGGTCCTGATCGCTTTCCTCTACAGCTTGCACGCACTCCGGCGCCGGCCGGGCGCGACCGAAGTTCCGCGAACGTTCGACTTCGCTTTCGTCATCGCCGAGTCGGTTCTCATCGGCACCGCGGTGGGGATTTCATTGGCCGTCGCCCAGCTGCTGCAATTGCAGCGGCCCTACTGGGTTCCGGTCAGCTGCCTGGCCGTGATACAGGCGGCGTCGCTGCGCGAGGCGTGGGTGAAACAGCTGCACCGGATTGCGGGCACCGTAGTGGGACTGCTCGTGTTCCTGCTGTTGGCGATGCTGCCGCTTTCGGCGATCGGCGTGGGCCTGCTGTTGATGGCCCTCACGTTCGTGATCGAAACCCTGGTGGTGCGCAACTATGCGCTGGCGGTCGTCTTCATCACCCCGCTGACGATCCTGCTGGCCGAAGCCGGCAGCCTCGGGGCGATACCGGCAGGCGAGGTGATGGTGGCGAGACTCGTCGACACGGTCCTCGGGTGCGTGGTTGGCGTCGCGGCTGCGGCTTGCCTGCACAGCCCCAGGATCCGTGATGGTGTCTCGGCCAGGCTCGGCCGCATCCGGGCTCGCTACCATTTCCTCGGCAAGCTCCATGAGTAGCGCAGCGCAAGCGAACGGATCACGAAGCAGGTGGAGACAGCAGCCCAGGGGGTGAGGGCCGGCGACCATCCCATCCAGTGCCCGGATACCTGTACCACCGCCCCGGCCAGCGCGGCCAAGGCATAGATTTCCTTTTGCAGGATGATGGGCACGCGATTGAGCAGCACGTCGCGCAACACGCCGCCGCCAACGGCACCGATCACGCCGAGGACCAGCGCGACCTCGACATTGTTCGCCAGTTGCATCGACTTTTGCGCGCCCACGACCGCGAACAGGCCCAGCCCGAGCGAATCGAACCAGACGATGGGATGCCTGAGGTGCGCCAGCAGCGGGTGCATCCACATCGTCACCGCCGACGCCAGCACCACGCATGCAAGATAGCGCCAGTCCGACATTCCCACTGGCGGCAGGGACCCGAGGCAGAGGTCCCGAATGATCCCGCCGCCGCAGGCCGTCGCGTAAGTCGCCACGAAAACACCGAACGGATCGAGCCGCTTCTCCCTGCCGGCCAGCGCACCGCTGATGCCGAAGGCAAAGGTCCCCATCAGGTCGACAAAAACATACCAGTGTTGGTCCATCAGCCCTCGGGCGCCGCAAGCCATGCGCGGGCGGCGACGACCAGCGTCTCGACCCCGGTTTGCAGTGTCGGGTGGAGGACGGGTGCGAACTTGGGGCTGTGGTTCACGGGCAGTTCGGTGAGCCGGTTCTCCGCCTTCGCCTTGGCGTAAGTGTCAGGGTCGGTGCCGCCCACGAACCAGAAGACGGACGGCGAGTGCCATTCGGTGCCGAACGAGCCAAAGTCCTCGCTGGCCGGAGCAGGGCCGGTCTCACGGACACGCTCGGCGCCGAAGTGGGCGCGAAAGGCGTCGACCACCCGCTGGCTGGCATCGCCGTCGTTGACATTGAGCGGATAGCTGTCCAGCGGCGTGATCTCGGGTTGGCGAGGCGCGCCCGAGGCTGCGGCCTCGGCGTTGACGATCCGCTCGATCGCCTCCAGCACCCGCTTTCGCACACCGGCATCGAAGGTGCGCACGTTCAGCTTGATGATGGCTTCGTCCGGAATGACGTTTTCCTTGGTTCCCGCCTGCAGCACGCCCACGGTGACGACAGCGGCTTCGGCAGCGGCGACTTCGCGCGACACGATGGTCTGCAGCCGCAGCACGGTGGATGCGGCCATCACCACCGGATCGACGCTCGCCTGCGGCATGGATCCGTGGGCGCCGCGGCCGAACATGCGGATCTGCAGGCTGTCGGCGGCCGAAGTGATGGCGCCGGCACGGCCCGCCACCGTTCCCGACGGTCCCACCATGACATGCTGCCCCAGCACCACGACCGGCTTGGCGAAACGCGTGAACAGTCCATCGTCGATCATGGCTTGCGCGCCTTCCGCCGTTTCTTCCCCGGGCTGGAAGACCGCCATGATCGTGCCGCGCCAGGTCTCCCGGGTTTGCGCCAGCACTTCGACGGCGCCCGCGAGCCAGGTCACGTGCAGGTCGTGGCCGCACATGTGGCTGACGGGCACGGTCGCTCCCTCGCGATCTTTCATCGTCAGCTTGCTGGCGTAGGGGAGCCCGGTCGCTTCTTCGACGGGCAGGGCGTCCATGTCCGCGCGCAGCATGACGACAGGGCCGTCGCCATTGCGCAGCAGGCCGACGACGCCCGTCCCTCCGATGCC
>JAQGMY010000472.1 GCA_028292105.1 Ramlibacter sp. | reverse complement strand
GGATGCCCCGGATGCGGTGAACGACGTCGTCACTACCGCGGAAGACACGCAGCTGGTGATCCCGGTCGCCACCCTGCTTGCCAACGACAGCGACCCGGACAGCGGCAACGTGCTGACGGTCACTTCGGTCAGCACCATTTCGGGCGGCACCGTGTCGCTGGCCAGCGGCAACGTGACCTTCACGCCGGCGCTGAACTTCGTCGGCCCCGCCAGCTTCAGCTACACCATCAGCGACGGCGCGGGTGGCACCGATACGGCCATCGTCACCGTGAACGTGACGGCCGTGCAGGATGCCCCCGATGCGGTGAACGACACCGTGACGACGGCGGAAGACACGCCGCTGGTCATCCCGGCAGCCAACCTGCTGGCCAACGACACCGATCCCGACAGCGGCAACGTGCTGGTGGTCACATCCGTCAGCGCGATCAGCGGCGGCACGGTCAGCCTGTCCAGCGGCAACGTCACCTTCACCCCCGCGCTGAACTTCGTCGGCCCGGCCAGCTTCAGCTACACCATCAGCGACGGCGCCGGCGGCACCGATACGGCCACCGTCACCGTCAACGTGTCGGCCGTGCAGGATGCCCCCGATGCGGTGAACGACGTCGTCACGACGGCGGAAGACACCCCGCTGACCATTCCGGTGGGCAACCTGCTGGCCAACGACAGCGACCCGGACACCGGCAACGTGCTGACGGTGTCCTCCGTCAGCGCCATCACCGGCGGCACGGTCAACCTGGCCAGCGGCATCGTGACCTTCACGCCGGCGCTGAACTTCGTCGGTCCCGCCAGCTTCAGCTACACCATCAGCGATGGCGCCGGCGGTAGCGACACGGCTACCGTCACGGTGAACGTCACCGCGGTGCAGGACGCACCCGACGCCGTCAACGACAGCTACAGCACCGCCGAAGACACGCCGGTCACCATCACCACAGCCAGCCTGCTGGCCAACGACACCGACCCCGACGCCGGCAACGTGCTGACCGTCACTTCGGTGAGCGCCATTTCCGGCGGCACGGTGTCGCTCGCCAGCGGCAATATCACCTTCAACCCGGACCTGAACTTCGTCGGCCCGGCGACCTTCAGCTACACGATCAGCGATGGCGCCGGCGGCACCGACACCGCCACCGTCACGGTCAACGTCACGCCGGTGCAGGATGCGCCGGACGCGGTGAACGACATCGCCACGACGGCCGAAGACACGCCGGTCACGATTGCCGCCGCCACCCTGCTGGGCAACGACAGCGACCCGGATGCGGGCAACGTGCTGTCGGTCACATCCGTCAACGCCATCACCGGTGGAACGGTCAGCCTCTCGAGCGGCAACGTCACCTTCACGCCGGCGCCGAACTTCACCGGCGCCGCTAGCTTCAGCTACACCGTCAGCGACGGCGTCGGCGGTGCCGACACGGCGACCGTCATCGTCAATGTGACGCCCGTGCAGGACGCCCCGGTGGCGGTGGCCGACGTCGCCACGACCGCGGAAGACACGCCCGTCGTCATCCCGGTGGCGACGCTGCTGGCCAACGACATCGATGTCGATGGCGACACGCTGACGGTGACCGCGGTGACCGCGATCAGCGGCGGCAGCGTCAACCTCGCCGGCGGCAACGTCACCTTCGTTCCGGCAGCTGACTTCAACGGCACGGCCACCTTCTCCTACACAGTGTCGGACGGCAACGGCAACTTCAGCACGGCCAACGTCACCGTGAACGTGAGCGCACAGCCGGACACTCCGAGCGCGACGAACGATACGTTCACGACGCCCGAGGACACGCCGATCAGCATCCCGCGCACCACGCTGACGGGCAACGACACCGACGCGGACGGCGACGCGCTGACGGTCACCGCGGTCGGCAGCCCGATCGGCGGCACGGTCGCCATCTCCGGCGGCAATGTGGTGTTCACGCCGACGCCGGACTTCAACGGCGCTGGCAGCTTCGACTACACGGTGAGCGACGGCAACGGCGGCACCGACACTGGCACCGTCACGGTGAATGTGACCGCACAGGCCGACATCGCCGCCGACGTGGTGACCGGCGCCCAGGACACGCCGCTGACGATCGACGTGCTGGCCAACGACAACTTCGAGGGCTCGCCGCTGATCACCGCCGTGGCCGGCAACGCGGTGGTCGACGGCGGTGCGGCGGTGGCTGTCACCAACGGCAGCGTGCGACTGCTGGGCGGCCAGCTGGTGTTCACGCCGACCACGGGGTTCAGCGGCGCGGCCACGCCCTTCAGCTACACGGTGACATCCGGCGGCGTCACCGAGACCGCCAACGTGACGGTCACCGTGACCAACACGCCGACCGTCACGGGCATCACGAGTCCGAGCGCGTTCGAAGGCAACAACCTG
The DNA here is from genome assembly GCA_028292105.1 of Ramlibacter sp. GTDB lineage: Bacteria > Pseudomonadota > Gammaproteobacteria > Burkholderiales > Burkholderiaceae_C > Ramlibacter. The sequence continues at coordinate 18,226 of JAQGMY010000472.1, read as the reverse complement.
GTCTACACGGTGACGCTGTCGAATACGTCGCCGGTCAGCACCACGTACTCCTACAGCCTGGGCGGCGGCACCGCATCGGCATCCGACTACGGCGCAGCGACGTTCAGCGACGGGGTGACCCTGGCCGGCGGCGTGCTCACCGTCCCGTCGGGGGTCAGCTCCTTCACGGTCACCGTGGCCTGCCTGCAGGACCTGCTCAACGAGGCGTCCGAGACGGTGCCCCTGGCGATCGGCGGCATGGGCGGCATCGGCACCATCAACGACGACGACGCCCCGCCCGCGCTGGCGATCGGCGACGTCACGGTGAGCGAAGGGGCCGGCACAGCCACCTTCACGGTGACGCTCAGCGCCGCCTCCGGCCAGACGGTCACGGTGGGCTACGGCACCGCGAACGGGACTGCCACCGCCGGGAGTGATTTCGCCAGTACGAGCGGCACCCTGACCTTCAACCCGGGCGTGGTGTCGCAGACCGTCACGGTCAACATCATCGACGACACGCTGTTCGAAGGCGCCACCGGCGAGACCTTCACCGTCGGCCTCGCGAGCCCGACCAATGCGACCATCGCCGACGGTAGCGGGCTCGGCACGATCACCGACAACGATGCCGGCCCGACCGTCCTGAGCGTCGGCAGCGCCTCGGTCACGGAGGGCGGCAACCTGGTCTATGCGATCACGCTGAGCAACGCCTCCAGCGCGGTGCACACGCAGAGCTTCGCGCTGGGCGGCACAGCCACCGCCGCCGATTACAACGTGGCGCCGATCTTCAGCAACGGCGTCACGCTGGCCGGTGGCATCCTGACCATTCCGGCGAACGTCACCAGCTTCACGGCGACGATCGGGACCGTGGACGATGCGCTCGACGAAGCGACCGAAACCGTGACGGTGACCTCCGGTGCGCAGACGGGCAGCGGCGACATCCTGGACAACGACCCGACGCCGACGCTCACCATCGGCAACGTGTCCGTGAACGAGGCGGCCGGCACGGCCACCTTCACGGTGTCGCTGAGCGCGGCTTCGGGCCTGACGGTGACGACCGCCTTCGCCACTGCGAACGGCAGCGCCACCGCGGGCAGCGACTACACCAGCAACAGCGGCACGCTGACCTTCGCACCCGGCGTGACCAGCCAGACGATCACCGTCAACGTCGCCAACGACACGCTGCCGGAAGCCAGCGAAACGTTCAACGTCCTGTTGTCCGCGCCGACGAATGCCACCATCGCCGCGGGCACCGGGGTCGGCACCATCCTGGACAACGACCAGACCCCAGTGGTGGACCTTGACTTCTCCGCCGCCGGAACCGGCTACGCCGCCACCTATACGGAAAATGGTACGGGCATCGCGATCGCCGACATCGACATCGCCATCACCGACGTCGACAGCGCCAACCTGACGGGCGCCACCATCACGTTGACGAACGCGCAGGCGGGCGACGTGCTTGCCGCCGGTGCCATGCCCGCTGGCATCACGGCCAGCGTTGTCGGCAACGTGGTGACCCTGAGCGGCAGCGCCACCCCGACGAACTACCAGGCCGCGATCCGTGCCATCACCTACGCGAGCACCAGCGAGAACCCGAACACCACCGCCCGAACCATCACGGTGGTGGTGACCGACGGCAACACCAGCAGCATTGCGGCGACGGCCACGATCGCGGTGGTGGCGGTGAACGACCTGCCGGTGAACACCGTGCCGGCGGCGCAGAACGCCAGCGAAGACACCGTGCTGCTGTTCAACACGGCCAACAGCAACCGCATCACCGTCGCGGACCTCGATGGCGGCAACCTCACCACGACGGTGACCGTCACCAATGGCACCCTGAGCGCCGTGGCCTTCGGCAGCGCGGTGATCACCAACAACGGCACGGCCAGCGTGACAATCGTTGGCACCGCCGCCGACATCAACGGCGCGCTGAACGGCCTCGGCTTCACCAACACGCGCGACTTCAACGGCGCCGCGGTGTTGACCGTGACCACCGCGGACGGCACCGCCACCGACGTCGACACAGTGAACATCACGATCGCCGCCGTCGCCGACATCGCGAACGACACCCCGACCACGGCGGAAGACACGCCGATCACGATCGACGTGCTGGCCAACGACAGCTTCGAGAATCCCGGCCGCACGATCACCGCGGTGAACGGGACGCCGATCGCCAATGGCGGAACCGTCGCGGTCGCCAACGGCAACGTCACGCTCAACGCCGGGCAGCTGCTGTTCACGCCGACGGCCAACTTCAACGGCGCGCCCAGCTTCACCTACACGGTCACATCCGGCGGCGTGACCGAGACCGCCACGGTGACAGTCACGGTCACGGCAGTGAACGACGCACCGAGCAACACCGTGCCCGGCGCGCAGACCACCGCCGAGGACGTTGCCAAGGTGATCAACGTCGCGATGAGCGTCGCCGACGTCGACACCGCCAGCGTCACCGCCACGGTCAGTGTCACGGCCGGCACGGGCATCCTGACCGCGGTCACCGGCGGCGGTGCCACCGTCAGCACGAACAACACCGCCACCCTCACCATCAGCGGCACGGTGGCGCAGGTGAACGCGGCGCTCAATGGCCTGTCCTTCACCCCGGTTGCCAACTACAACGGCGGCGCGACGCTGACGCTGGTCACCAGCGATGGCACGCTCACCGACACCGACACGGTGGCGATCACGGTCACGCCCGTCAACGACGCGCCGGTGCTGAACGCCGCGGCGAGCCCGGCGCTGGCCGCGCAGAACGAGGATTCGGGCGCGCCCTTAGGCGCGGTGGGCACGCTGGTGGGCGCACTGGTCGGCGGCGTCAGCGACGTCGACAGCGGCGCCGTGCAAGGCATTGCCGTCACGGCGGCGGTCGCCACCAATGGCAGCTGGTTCTACAGCATCGACAACGGCACCAACTGGCTGGCGCTCGGCGCCGTCACCGCGACCAACGCGCGGCTGCTGGCAGCCGATGGCGTGACGCGCGTGTACTTCCAGCCGAACGCCAACTTCAACGGCACCATCGATCCGGCCCTGACGATCCGTGCCTGGGACCAGACCAGCGGTGCCAATGGCGCCCTGGCGGACCCGAGCGTGAATGGCGGCACCACCGCCTTCTCGACGGCGACGGACACCGTGTCGCTGGTGATCACCTCGGTCAATGACGCTCCGGTCGGCGTCGCCGACAACTACAGCGCCGCGGAAGGCGTGCCTACCGCCTTCGCGCGGGTCGTGTTGAACGACACCGACATCGAGACCGCCGCCGCCGCGCTGAGCGTGCTCCAGGTGTCCGCCACCAACGGCGGCTCGATCACACCGGTGAACGGGACCAACGCGCTGACGACGACCCGCGGCGGCACCGTCGTGATGAACGCCGACGGCAGCTTCACCTATACCGCGCCGGCGATCGACCACGACAGCGTCTCCAATGCCGACTCCTTCTGGTACAAGGCCTCCGACGGCAGCGCCCTGTCCGGGTGGACCCAGGTCAGCCTGACGATCACCGATACCGGCCCCACGGCCGTGGCGGACGTCGACAGCGTCGGCAAGAACTCCAGCACCATCGGTAACGTGATCGCGGGCACAGGTGGCGCGAGCGCCGACTTCCAGGGCGTGGACACGCCGGTCGCAGTCACCGCCGTGACCTGGCAGGGCGCGGCGGTTGCGCCGGTCGCCGGCGCCTGGACGATCAACACCGGCTCCGGCACGCTGAACCTCAATCCGAACGGTTCGTACACGTACACATCGAGCATTCCCGCGACGGTCGCGGTTGCCCCGGCGTCCGCCATCGCCACCTATGCGACGGCCGGCATCAAGACCTACGGATTCGACGGTGCCGTGCCCTTCGTCGGCGCCGGGGCGACGACCGGCCTCGTCACCAGCACCACCACCACCCTCACGCCGGCGCGTGCAGGAGAGGTGAACTTCGCCAACAACACCGGCACCACGGACGACGGCCTCGGCGTGGAGTCCGGCGCGAGCGTGGCGCGCATCGAGACCGGCGAGTACCTGGTGATGAACCTGACGTACCTGTCCAAGTCGACCACCGTCACCTTCTCCGGGCTGGCCGCGGGCGAAACCGCCAACGTCTACACCTACGACGCGAACGGCACGTACATCTCGACCCAGAGCTTCACCAACGTCACCTCCGGCCTGATCGCCAACGCGACGGCCTTCCAGTACCTGGTGTTCGGCGGCACCAGCGCAGCGACCCAGTACCGCATCGACGGCATGACCGTCACGCCGTTCAGCGCGCCTGCCGTGCAATTCGGCTACACGATCACCGACGGCGACGGCAGCACCTCGTCGTCGACGCTGACGGTCAACACGACCACGGTCATCGGCGCTGTGGCGGATGCGGGCGCCGTCCATGAGTCCGGCCTGATGAACGGGTCGGCCCCCACGGGCCTGCCCACGGTCGCCACCGGGAACCTGCTGACGAACGATACCGGCCTGACCGGCACCACCACGATCACCTCCGTGGCGGGGAATGCTCCTGTGTCGAACGTGATCACGGTGAACGACGCCGCCGGGACGCTGCAGGTCTGGACCGCGGCCGTCGGCGGCCACGTTGCCGGCGATTACGTCTACACGCTGACGACCCGTACGACGCAGGGCACCAACGATGTCCGCACCTTCAACTACGTCATCACGGACAGCGCCAACGGCCAGACCGCCAATGCAGCGCTGGCCGTGTCGGTGGTCGACGACGTTCCGCTGGCGACCAGCGCCACCACCGCAGTCGCCGAGATCGACGCTCCGGCCTACAACCTGGTGGTCATCCTCGACATCTCCGGCAGCATGGACGTGAACATGTACGGCGGCGAGATCCGCTCGGTCGCCGCCGACGGCACCGCCACCATCAGCACCCGCCTGGCGATGGCCAAGGCCGGCCTGATCTCGCTGGTGAACGAGTACTTCGCGCAAGGCAGCGGCGTCGGCGTCAAGCTGGGGCTGTTCGCCGACGGCGCCATCATGCTCAACGGCGGGGCGGCGTACACCACCAGGGCCGCCCTCGTCACGGCGATCGGCAACATCACCGGCAACGAGATCCCCGACCTGGCGACGGACTACGAAGATGGCGTGGCCGCCATGCAGAACGCGTGGACCGCGGCGCCGGCCTTCCCGGTGGCGCCGGCCGGGGCCACGCTGAACAAGATCTCCTACTTCCTGTCCGACGGCGCGCCGACCACGCCCGCCGCGGCGAACACGGCAATTGCCGCGTACACCACCTTCGCGAACGCGAACGGCATCAAGTCGTATGCGGTGGGCCTGGGCACCGGTATCGCCGACATCAGCTATCTGAACAACCTGCACACGGTCGATGCCGATCTGAACGGAACCAAGGACGCGGCGATCATCGTTCCCGACCTGAACAAGCTGGACGAGGCACTCACTTCCACGGTGCCCACCGCGTTCACCGGCGCCGTGGGCGGAGCGGGCGGGGCCAGCAACATCACGTTCGGTGCCGATGGCGGGTACATCAGCTACATCAGGCTGAACCTCGACACCAACGCCGACGGCATTCCGGACACGCTGGTCCAGTTCAACTACAACAAGATCACCAACCAGATCGACCGGAACGGGACCTTCCTCACGAACGGCGACCAGGTGAACCTGGGCGCGGCGGACGGCTTCACAGGTGGCAACCTGGTGTTCCAGTTCACCACGGGCCAGTACACCTACTTCACGGCGCAGTCGATCGTTGAAGGCGACACTTTCGACATCATCTTCCAGGTGACCGACGGCGACGGCGACAACGTGGTGGCCACGCAGACCATCGAGGTGGTGGACGGCGGCCCGACAGCGCGCAGCGACTACGACACGCTGAATGCCAAGGACACGTTCTTCCAGGGCAACGTCATCAGCGGGATCGGCACCGACGGCGGCAGTGACGGCGTCATCGCCGACTTCGCATCATCGATCAGCAAGGACACCATCCTGGACAACGCGGTGGTGACTTCCGTCGCGTTCAAGGGCAAGGTCTACGACCTCACCGTCAATTCGTCCGGCACCGACGCAGGTGGCAACTACACCGTGGCCGCCGGCCGGCTCACGTGGACCAATAACGGGGCCGGCCTGGCGTCCAACCAGCTGATCTTCGAACAGGACGGCTTCTACAAGTACACGCCGCCGGCGGCGCAGACCCAGGTCCCCGCGGCAGGTGCGCCGACGACCGTCACCCTGACCAGCGCGGCCAACGCCACGGCCGGCGGCCTGACCCTCACCGGCTTCAGCCGCACCGGCAACCTGAACGGCGCTGCCGGCACCGTGGTCTACACGACCGGCGCCATCGACGTCGGCGGCGTCGGCGTCAACGGTGGAGAAAGCAACAGCCTGCTGGACGACCTGGAAACGCTGGTGATCACCTTCAACTCCGCGACCTATGCCCGGGGCGTGCAGAACGTGAGCATTGACGTCGCCGCCTCGCCCAGCAACCTGGGCACGACGACCATCGTCAACGCGGTGACCTACACGGTGTACGACATCCACGGCAACCTGCTGGGCCAGATCGCCAGCACCAGCGAAGGCGCCGTGGCCCTGTCGTCGACCTGGAGCAACATCGGGCGGGTGGAGATCGAGGCGAACAGCTCGGCCCAGGCGCGGATCAACAACATCTCGTTCAATGCCGCGATCGCCACCGGCACCGCGGGCATGGCGGTGGCGCCGGAGATCCTGGGCTACACGCTCACCGACACTGACGGCGACACCTCGAGTGCGCTGCTCACGCTGAACGTCATCAACGATCATTACGCGGGTACCGCGGCGGCGAACTCGATCACCGGCACGGCGCTGAACGACTACATCTCCGGCGGCGGCGGCAACGACACGCTGAACGGTGCCGCGGGCTACGACCTGATCCTGGGCGACGACGGCAACGACACGATCGATGGCGGCCTCAATGGCGACCGGCTGTTCGGCGGCGCCGGCAACGACAGCATCCTGGGTGGAGCGGCGGACAACGGGGCCGACGAACTGTACGGGGAGGCGGGGGACGACACGCTGGACGGCGGCGACGGCGCCGACCGGCTGTATGGCGGGGATGGCAACGACATCCTGATCGGTGGACCTGGGGCCGACACCCTGGAGGGCGGTGCCGGCAACGACACCATGAGTGCCGGCACGGACCTGGTCTCCGACGTCTTCCACTGGGAGCTGGCCGACACCGGCACCAAGGGCCTGCCGGCGGTGGACACCATCACCGGCTTCGACACCGTCAACGGCGGCGCCGGCGGCGACGTGCTCGACCTGCGGGACCTGTTGGTGGGGGAGAACCAGGGCGGCGGCACGGGCAACCTGGACGACTACCTGCACTTCGAGATCGCCGGCGGCAACACGATCATCCACGTCAGCAGCGGCGGCGACTTCGGCCCCGGCTACCTGGCGAGCAGGGAAGTGCAGACGATCATCCTCCAGGGCGTGGACCTGATCGGCACGATGAACACCGACCAGCAGATCATCCAGGACCTGCTGACCAAGGCCAAGCTGGTCACGGACTGAGCGCGAACAAGAGCTACAAGAGCTGAGGGAAAGAACAATGGCAATGAAACGAGACGAGCTGCAAGGCGAGCGCATGGCTGCGCCGCGCCTGCGCCTGCGCGGCACCGTCGCACTGACCCTGCTGCTGTGCGGGCCCGCCTTGCTGGGCACGGCACCCGCGCAGACGGTTGCGCCCATCGCTGCGCCCGCCAACCCGGTCAGCGCCACCGCGACCACCGAGCCCGCCCTCACCCTGCGCGACGCGGCGCAACTCGCCGTATTGAACAACCCCGAAGTGCTGGCGCGCTGGCACACCGTGCGTGCCGCCCAGGGCGAGCGCGACGCCGCGCGTGGTGGCCTGCTGCCGCGCGCGGATCTCTCGGTGGGCAGCGGGCGCGAGCGCCGCTCCGACATTCCGGGCGGCAGCTACAACCGGACCAACGGCAGCGCCACCCTGACGCAGCTGCTGTTCGACGGCTTTGCCACGCGCGACGAAGTGCGCCGGCTGGACCACACCACCCGCGTGCGCCTGTTCGAGCTGATCGCCACCTCCGAGTCGCTGGCACTGGAAGCCGCCCGTGCCTATCTCGACGTCGCCCGCTATCGCGAGCTGGTGCGGCTGGCCGAAGAGAATTTCGTCGAACACCGCGCCGTGTTTTCCCAGACCGACCAGCGCGTGAAGGCCAAGGTGGCCCGCGCGGTGGACCTGGAGCAGATCACCGGCCGGCTGGCCCTGGCGGAGGCCAACCTGCTGATCGAAACCTCCAACCTGCACGACACCACGGCGCGTTTCCAGCGCCTGGTCGGCCGCCTGCCGACCCGCGACATGCCGATCCCGCCGCACCTGGCGCAAGGCCTGCCGGCCGATACATCGACGGCGCTGGTCGAGACCAACCGCGCCAATGCCGCGGTGCTGGCGGCGATCGAAAGCGTGCGCGCGGCCGACGCCGCACTGGACGTGCGCAAGGCCGCCTACGCACCGCGCGTGGACCTGCGCGTGCGCCGCGACCAGGGCCGCAACATGGACGGCACGCCGGGGCCGTTCAACGCCAACGTCGCCGAGCTCGTCCTCAACTGGAACCTGTTCAACGGCTTCAGCGACCGCGCCCGCGAGCGCCAGTTCTCCGAACAGCTGAACGTGGCCCGCGACACGCGCGACAAGACCTGCCGCGACACGCGCCAGACCACCATGATCGCCTTCAACGACGTGTCGAAGCTCAAGGAGCAGCTGACGTACCTGGAGATCCACGAGAGCTCGCTGACCAAGGCGCTGGCGGCCTACCGCCAGCAGTTCCAGATCGGCCAGCGCTCGCTGCTGGACCTGCTGGACACCGAGAACGAGCGCTTCCAGGCGCGCCGTGCGGTGGTCAACGCGCGCTTCGACCTGAGCGCCGCCTACGTCCGCGCGCAGGCCGGCATCGGCAACCTGCTGCGGGCGCTGGACATCTCCGGTGCGCAGACCGACGTCGACCAGGACCTGCGCAACTGGAACGCCGGCAACGACGCCGCGCAGCAGTGCCCGGCCGAAGCGGTGACGGTCTACACGGTCGACAAGGACGCGCTGGTGCAGCGCGCGATGCAGCAGGTGCTGCGCAGCGCACCGGCGGTGCAGGAGCTGCCGCGCGCCGCAGCGCCGCCTGCAGCCGCCGCTGCGCCGGCCACGCCAGCAACGTCGGCTGCTGCCGCGCCGGCCACCCAGGCCGAAGTTGGCGCCGCGCTCGAAGCCTGGCGCGCGGCCTGGGCGCGCAAGGACATTGCCGCCTATCTCGGTGCGTACGGCTCCGACTTCGTGCCGGCCAATGGCCTGTCCCGCGCTACCTGGGAAAAGCGGCGCCGCAGCGCGGTGGAACGTGCCCTGGAGCCCGTGATCGAGATCGCCGAGCCGCAGGTCACGCTCGCCGGCGCGAACCAGGCGACCACGGTCTTCATCCAGACCTACCGCTCCGCCAAATACCGGGACCGGGTGCGCAAGACGATGGAGTGGCGCCGGGTGGACGGCCGCTGGCTGGTGGTGTCCGAGGCGAGCGAGCCCCTGCGGCCGCGGCGCTGATCAGCCCAGCTCGCGCAGCCTGAAGCGCTGCAGTTTGCCGGTCTCGGTGCGGGGCAAGGCCGGCACGAAGGTGATCTCGCGCGGGTACTTGAAAGGCGCGATGGTGGCCTTCACGTGGTCCTGCAGGGTGCGGATCATGGCGGCGTCGCCTTCGTGCCCGGGCTTGAGCACGCAATAGGCCTTGACGATCATCCCGCGCTCCTCGTCGGGCTTGCCGACCACACCGCATTCGGCCACTGCCGGATGCTTCAGGAGGGCGTCCTCCACTTCGGGACCGCCGACGTTGTAGCCGGCCGTGATGATCATGTCGTCGGCACGCGCCTGGTAGAAGTAGTAGCCATCCTGGTCCTGCAGGAAGGCGTCGCCCGGGTAGTTCCAGCCGTCCTTGACGTAGCTGGCCTGGCGCGGCTCGTCCAGGTACTTGCAGCCGGTCGGGCCGATCACCGCGAGCTTGCCGACGGTACCGCGCGGCACCTCGTTGCCTTCGTCGTCCACCACCTTCGCCGTGTAGCCCGGCACGGCCTTGCCGATCGCGCCGCGCCGCACGTCGGCGCCGGCCGAGGAGATGAAGATGTGGAACATCTCGGTGGCGCCGATGCCATCGAGCATTTCGATGCCGCTGGCCTGCTTCCACAACTGGCGGGTGGCATCGGGCAGGCCTTCGCCCGCGCTGACGCTGATGCGCAACTTGCCCACGCCGAGTTCGCGCGCGAACTGGGCCGCCTGCCGATAGAAAGTGGGCGCGGTGTAGCAGATGGTCGCGCCTACGTCCTGGATCGTGCGCATCAGCGTTTCAGGCGTGTACGGCGCTTCGGGAAAGTAGACCGAGGCGCCAGCCCACATGGGGAACACCAGCAGGCCGCCGAGCCCGAAGGTGAAAGCCAGCGGCGGCGTTCCGACCACGATGTCGTCCGGTGTCGCCCGCAGCACGTGCCGCGGCCAGGTCTCGCACGCGGCCAGCACGTCACGGTGCGTGTGCACGGCGGCCTTGGGCTTGCCGGTCGTGCCGGAGGTGAAGGCCAGCATCGCGATGTCGTCGGCAGCCGTGGGGCAGGCGCTGAAGCCGCCTTCCTTCTGCGCCGCGCGAACCGCCAGCGAGCCGGGTTCATTGGCGGCGTTGAACGCGACGACCGCCCGCAGCACCGGCCGGTCACGTCGTGCCAGCGCCAGTTCCTCGAGCAGCCTGGCGTCGCACAAGGCCAGCATCGGCTGCGCCTTGTCGATGATGTCGCCGAGCTCGCGGGCCCGCAGCAGCGGCATCGTGGCCACCGCGATGCCGCCGGCCTTCACCACCGCCAGCCAGGCCAGCGCCATCCCGATGGAGTTGCCGCCACGCAGCAGGACCCGATTGCCGGGCTGCATGCCGAGGTCTTCCACCAGTACCCGGCAGATCCGGTCCACGCGATCGCGCACGTCCGTGTACGTCAGCGTGATGCGTGCCGAGCGCAGCAGCGGGCGGTCGCCCCAGCCCTTGCCCGGCGCGCTGTCCAGGAGCGACTCCACCAGGTTGCTGGAAGAAGGGATCTGCAGTTCAGGCCGCTCGTAGAGCAGCGTCGGCCACTGCTCCTTCGGGGGCAGGCGGTCGTGGACGAAGCGATCGGTTTGCGCGCTCATGCGGGCGTCTCCTGCTGGCCGGTCGCATGCTGCTTTACCTTGCCCAGCAGCTTGTGCAGGATGGCCATGTCCTTGTCGCTGAGGGCGGAGAAGGCGTCGACGATCCAGCCCTCGTGCTGGCGCGCCATCTCGTGGAACTGCTTGCGGCCCTTGGCGGTGAGCAGTACGCGGTAGGCGCGGCGGTCACCTTCGACGTCGATGCGCTCCACCAGCCCTTCCGACACGAGCTGGTCGGTGATGCCGGTGACGTTGCCGCCGGTCACCATCATCCGGCGCGACAGCTCGTTCATCTTCAGCCCGCCCGGTGAGCGCTCCAGCTGCGCCATCAGGTCGAAGCGGGGCAGGGTGGTGTCGAAGCGTTCGCGCAGCAGGCCGCGCACCTGCTTTTCCACCAGTTGCGTGCAGGTGAGCAGGCGCAGCCACAGGCGCAGTGCTTCCGGGTGCTCGCTGTGCGCGCGCGCTTCCATGTCCATGGCATCCCTTTCAGTTGAGTCTAAATAGTTTAGGCATGAAGCAATCGCCCCGCAACATGGTCGGCCCGCCCCGTGCTCGACGCAGGAGGAGAACCCGTCCTACAGACAAACCGTTGACGCCGGCCGCCGCGATGGCAATATTTGGCGATGGAACCTCTACTGCAGAAGCTGGAACAGCAACTCGCCGCGCTCCCGGTGACGGTGTCCCTCAGCCTTCCCGGCGGCCGGCAGGTGGGCCCACCGGCGGCGGCGGTGCGGCTGGAGTTCCAGGACTGGTCGGGTCTGGCGACGCTGGCCGCCGGGCAGATCGGCAAGATCGGTGAGGACTACGTCGAGAAGCGGCTCAAGATCGAAGGCAGCATGCGCGACCTGATGGCCGCCGCAGCCGCGCTGCTGCCCGGCAGCCCGGTTCCAAGCGACACCAGCTGGTGGACACAGATGCTGCGGCGGGCCAGGTCGATGGCCTCGCATTCGCCGCAGAAGGACGCCGAGCAGATCCGCTTCCACTACGACGTCTCCGACGACTTCTACGCCCTGTGGCTGGACCCGCGCCGGGTCTACTCCTGCGCCTACTACCGCGACGCCGGGATGAGCCTGGCGCAGGCGCAGGAGGCCAAGCTGGACCACATCTGCCGCAAGCTGATGCTGGCGCCGGGCGAGCGCTTCCTCGACATCGGCGCCGGCTGGGGCGGCCTGCTGCTGTGGGCCGCGGAACATTACGGCGTGCAGGCCACCGGCATCACCTTGTCGAAGAACCAGCACGCCTACGTGAACCGCCTGATCCAGGAAAAGGGATTGCAGGGCCGGGTGCAGATGTTGCTGCTCGACTACCGCGAGCTGCCCGAGCAGCAGCCTTACGACAAGATCGCCTCGGTGGGCATGTTCGAGCACGTCGGGCAGGCGAACATGCCCGCCTACTTCGGCAAGATCCACCGCCTGCTGGCGCCGAGCGGCCTGGTGATGAACCACGGCATCACCGCGGGCAGCCTGCACCCGGCGCAGCTGGGCTCCGGGATGGGCGAGTTCATCGGCAAGTACATCTTCCCGGGCGGCGAACTGCTGCATCCGAGCCTGGTGCTGCGCGACATGGCGGTCAGCGGGCTGGAAATGGTCGACACGGAAAACCTGCGGCCGCATTACGCCCGCACCTTGTGGGCCTGGTCCGATGCGCTCGAGGGCCAGCTGGCAGAGGCCAACGCTGTCCTGGCGAAGACGCATGGCGAGGAGGGCGCCGGCACGGTGCTGCGCGCCTACCGGCTCTACCTTTCGGGTTGCGCGATGAGCTTCGAGCGGGGCTGGATCGGCCTGCACCAGATCCTGGCGACCCGGCCGGACGGCAACATGAACACGGGCGTCCTGCGGGGCGCGCAGTCGAAGTATCCCTTCACGCGCGACTACATCTACCGCTGATCGCCGATACTGCCTGCATGCTCTACAAGTTCAAATCCAAGGCGGCCGGTGACCTGATCATGCTGGAGCCGAACGGCCGGCGCGTGCTGGAGATCATCGGCAAGGACGCGGGGCCCAAGGGGATCATCCTGCCGGAAGAAATGGCTGCGGCGACGGCGGCGCTCGACGCCGCGATCGCCCGCGAGGAGGCCGAGCAGCAAGCCGCGATCGACGAGGCCAAGGCCAAGGGCCAGGTGCCGCCGCGCTTCGACGGCGGCGTGTCGCTGCGGCAGCGGGCGGTGCCGTTCCTGGACATGCTCAAGCGCTGCAGCGCGGCCAAGGCGGAGATCGTCTGGGGGGTGTAGGGCGCGGTGCGCGAGCAGGCTCGCCCACCCTACCGGATACCGTTTCGTAGGGTGTGCAGCTTTGCTGCGCACCACCCCACCCCACCCACGCTCAGTCCACCTTCGCGCCCGACGCCTTCACCACCGGCGCCCACTTCTTGCTCTCGCGATCGATCATCTGGGCGAACTGCGCCGGGGTGTTGCCGCTGGGGATCGCGCCTTGCGCCAGCAGGCGCTCCTTCATGGCAGGGGTCGCCAGGGCCTTGGCCGTTTCCTGCTGCAGCTTGTTGACGATGTCCATCGGCGTGCCGGCGGGCGCCAGCAGGCCGAACCAGGAACTCGCCTCGAAGCCCTTCAGGCTGGGCCCGCCGGCTTCTTCCACCGTCGGCACGTCGGGCAGGGCCTGTGAACGCGTCGAGCTCGTCACCGCCAGGGCCTTGAGCTTGCCGGACTTGATGTGCTGCATCGACGACGGCAGGTTGTCGAACATCACGTCCATGTCGCCCGACATCAGGCTCAGCAGCGCCGGGTTGGAGCCGCCGAACGGGAAGTGCGTCATGTACGTGCCCGACATCACCTTGAACAGTTCGCCGGCCAGGTGGATCGAGGTGCCGTTGCCGCTGGACGCCATGTTCAGCTTGCCCGGGTTGGCCTTGGCGTACTTGATGAAGTCCTGCACGTTGCGGATGTTGCGCGCCGCCGCCTTCTCGGTGTTGACGACCATCACGTTGGGCACGCCGGCGACCAGCGTGATCGGCGCGAAGTCCTTCTGGGGGTCGTAAGGCATCTTGCTGTACAGGGCCTTGTTGATCGACTGCGTGCCGACGGTTCCCATCAGCAGCGTGTAGCCGTCGGGCGCGGACTTGGCCACGATGTCGGCGCCGATGTTGCCGCCCGCACCGGCCTTGTTCTCCACCACGAAGGACTGTCCCATGGACTTGGTCAGCTCCTGCGCAACCGAGCGCGCCAGGATGTCGGTGGTGCCGCCGGCGGCGAAGGGCACGACGATGCGGACCGGCTTGCTCGGGTAGGCGCCCTGCGCCTGTGCCCCCAGGGGCAGCGCGCCGGCGAGGACGAGGGTGCCGGCTGCCAGCAGGCGGCGGCGCGAAACGGGATGGCTGCGACTCACGAGGTCTCCTTTGAATGCTTCGTCAAAAAAGCCGCCCGAAGGCGGCTTGGCTCACATGCTGCAAGCTTAGTCTACGTAGACGTTGGCCGCCTTGATGAGGGGGCTCCACTTGTTGATTTCCGACAGCACGAACTTCTTGTGCTCGGCCGGTTCGACGCGGCGGTCGTTGACGACGATGGCGCCCAGGCCTTCTTCACGCTTGACGAATTCCGGGTCCTTCAGCGCCGCCTTCAGGGCGTCGTTCAGCTTCTTGAGCACCGGCGCCGGCGTGCCCTTGGGCGCGTAGAGGCCATGGAAGATGCTGACGTTGAAGTCCTTCACGCCCACTTCCTGCATCGTCGGCAGGTCTTTCAGCGCCGGCACGGTCAGGCGCTTGGGCGAGGTGACTGCGAAGGCCTTGACCTTCTTGCCTTCGATGACCGAGGTGGTGTTGGTGGTCTGGTCGCACATCAGGTCGATCTGGCCACCCATCAGGTCGGTCATGGCCGGGCCGGTGCCCTTGTACGGGACGGCCGTCATGTCGACGCCGACCGCGTGCTGGAACAGCATGCCGCACAGGTGCGAGGCGGAGCCGACACCGGCGTTGCCCAGGTTGATCTTGCCCTTGTTGGCCTGCAGCCAGGCCATGAGCTCCTTGTAGTTGTTGGCCGGCAGGGTCGGCTTGCCGATCAGCGTCATCGGCACGTCGTTGATCATGCCGACGTATTCGAAGTCGCTTTCCACCTTGAAGGGGATGTTGCGCACCAGGGTGGGCATGGTGGCCATGCCGATGTGGTGGACCAGCAGCGTGTAGCCGTCGGCGGGGGCCTTGGCCACCTTGTTGGCGCCGATGGAGCCGCCGGCGCCGGCCGCGTTGTCCACCAGGATGGTGGCGCCGCCCAGCGGCTTGCGCAGCGCCTCGGCCAAGTCGCGCGCGACCTTGTCGGTCGGGCCGCCAGCGGCGAAGGGCACGTAGATGGTGATGGGCTTGCTGCCCGGGAATTCCTGGGCAGCGGCGCCCACTGCGACGGCGGCAAGGGCCAGGGGCAACAACGACTTGACGAGTTTTTTCATGGAGGCTCCAATGGTGAACGGCGCGATCATAGGCAGCCGCCGTCTTTTTCGCACGGCGGGAAGTACTTAAACGTTTGACACGCGTCAGCCGTGCGTGAGAAAAGTGCGGCTCTCGCCGCGCGAGGGTGTCGCGTGTGTTTCTACTTGTAGCTGCGTGCGTCCTCGATCACCTTGCCGTCGTTCGGCAGGCTGCCGGGCTGCACCACGAGCACATCGGCGCGCAGCTTGGTGACGTCGCGGACAGCTTCGCCGATGCGCGCGTCCAGCCCCTGGGGCGGCGAAGCCGCTTCCACCTGCAGGGTCATCACGTCGTCGGCCATCTCGCCGCTCACCACCAGCCGCGCTTTCACGATCTCCGGGAAGCGGCGCGTGATGTCCGCCACCTGGCTGGGATGCACGAACATGCCGCGGATCTTGGTGGTCTGGTCGGCGCGGCCGAGCCAGCCCTGGATGCGCTGGTTGGTCCGCCCGCTGGGGTCCTGGCCCGGCAGGATGGCCGACAGGTCACCGGTGCCGAAGCGGATCAGCGGATAGCCCGGATTCAGCGTCGTGACCACCACCTCGCCGACTTCGCCGACGGCGACCGGGTCGCCGGTGCCCGGCCGCACGATTTCCACGATCACGCCTTCGTCGATGACCATGCCTTGCCGGGAGGAGGTCTCGTAGGCGATGAGGCCCAGGTCGGCCGAGGCGTAACTCTGGTAGACGTCCAGGCCGCGTTCCAGGCACCAGTCGCGCAGGCTGGGCGGAAAGGCTTCGCCACCGACCAGCCCCAGGCGCAGGCTCGAGATGTCGCTGCCGATCTCCTGTGCCTTCTCGACCAGGATGCGCAGGAAGCTGGGCGTGCCGGCGTAGGCGTCGGGACGCAGCTCGGCGATCGCCTGCAACTGCTGCTCGGTCTGCCCCACGCCGGCCGGGAACACCGTGCAGCCCACCGCGTGCGCGCCGGACTCCATGATGAAGGCGCCCGGCGTCATGTGATAGCTGAAGGCGTTGTGCACCAGGTCGCCGGCGCGAAAGCCGGCGGCGAACATCGCCCGGCCGACGCGCCAGTAATCGCGCGTGCTGCCTTCGGGTTCGTAGATCGGCCCGGGCGACGCGTAGATGCGCGGCATCGCCGGTCCGCGCAGCAGCGTGGCGAAGCCGCCGAAGGTGTCGGTCGCGCGCTGCGCCTTTTGCCGCTCCAGCAATTGCGACTTGCGTGTCACGGGCAGCCGCGCCAGCGCGGCGCGCGAGTTCACGCCGGCGGCCTGGACGCCCGAGAGGATCTCGCCGAAGGCCGTCGAGAACTCCTGCGCATGCGCCACCTGCGCCGGCAGCGCCGCCATCAGTTGCGCCTCGCGGTCGGCGGGCGCGCGGGTCTCCAGGCTGTCGAAGTAGTCGGTCATGCGGGAACCTTGTTGATGGGCCGCTGCGGCCTCACGCCAGCCAGCGCTTGCGGCGCTTGTAGCTCTTGATGTCGCGGAAGCTCTTGCGCTTGCCGCTGCCCACCCCGAGGTAGAACTCCTTGACGTCCTCGTTGTCCGCCAGTTCGCTGGCGGGCCCGTCCATCACGATGCGGCCGCTTTCCATGATGTAGCCATAGCCGGCGTACTTGAGCGCCATGTTGGTGTTCTGTTCCGCCAGCAGGAAGGTCACGCCTTCCTTGGTGTTGAGGTCGCGCACGATCTCGAACACCTCCTCGACGATCTGCGGCGCCAGGCCCATGGACGGCTCGTCGAGCAGCACGATGCTGGGGTTGGCCATCAGCGCCCGGCCGATCGCGCACATCTGCTGTTCGCCGCCCGAGGTGTAGGCCGCCTGCGAAGTTCGGCGCTGCTTCAGGCGGGGGAAGTAGGCGTAGACCTTCTCCAGGTTGGCGGCGATCTCGCTGCGGCTGGTGCGGGTGTACGAGCCGGTGAGCAGGTTCTCTTCGATGGTCAGGTGGGCAAAGCAGTGCCGCCCTTCCATGACCTGGACCACGCCGCGCTTGACCAGGTCCGCCGGCGTGAGGTTCTCGATGCGTTCGCCGCGCAGCTCGATCGAGCCCTTGGTGACGGCGCCGCGTTCGCCCTTGAGCAGGTTGGACACGGCGCGCAAGGTGGTCGTCTTGCCGGCGCCATTGCCCCCGAGCAGGGCCACGATGCCGCGTTCGGGCACCTGCAGCGACACGCCCTTGAGCACGAGGATCACCGAGTTGTAGATGACCTCGATGCCGTTGACGTTCAAGACGATGGGTTGCATGTTTTCCTTGGACCAGCGGCTCGCTGGAGCCGCGTCCCCTCCCGCTTGGGCGGGAGGGGCAGGGGAGGGTGCAGTCAGTCCCGACGCAACGCGGCGGGCGAGGCTGGCTGCCAGTCCTTTCAGGACTGGCAGTCAGCCGCAGGCCGCCGCGTCATCTTCTTGTCCGCCAGGTACTTCTCGGCCCCGGTTTTCACCATCGGCTTGATGATCTGTTCGTCCGCCTGGTACCAGTCGCTCGAGAAGTTCCACTTGCTGCCGTCCCAGGTGTGCACGCGGGCCCAGCTGGAGCCCATGTGGTCGCTGCACGAGGTGCTGATCGGGCGCAGCATGCCGGCGAAGCCGAGCTGGTCGAGCCGCTTCTGGTCCAGCGCCAGGTTTTCCAGGCCCCAGCGCACCTGCTCGCCCGTCATGACCTTGCCCTTGCCGAAACGCTCCTGTGCCCGGCGCACCGCCTCGACGCCCAGCATCTGGATGATCACGCCGCGGGTGTACAGCACCGAGCCCA